>JBATWJ010000468.1:0-8575 GCA_049672545.1 Burkholderiaceae bacterium | reverse complement strand
AGAAGCTGGCGATTGCGCTGGAGATTTCGCAGCGGGTGTACGTGATGGGGCATGGCGCGATCGTGTTCGAAGGCTCGCCGGCCGAGCTGCGCGCCCATGCCAATGTCCGCAAGGAGTGGCTGGAAGTGTAGCCGGCAAGGGCGGCATGGCCAAGCCGTGTCGCCTTTTTCTCCCATGCTGCGCACGCGCATTCGCAGGAATGCGGTCCATTCCTCGATCCGCTGCCCCTTTCCTTCCTTTTTTATTGCCTGTCCGACATGTATACGGAATACTGCCGTCAATAAGGCGGGTTCCCGGCACCCCGGCGAGGCCGCTGCGACAACAATCATTCCTTAAAGGGGAGAGCCATGTCGATCAGTGCCCGCCGTATCCTGCTGTGCTGCCTGTGTTGTGCCATCCCGTTTTTCGGCAGTTCGCCAAGCCACGCCGAAACCATACGGATCGGGGTTTCCGGCCCGTTTTCCGGTGGCTCCAAGCCGATGGGCGAGAGCATGCTGAATGGCATTCGGCTGGCCACCGATGAAATCAATGCGATCGGCGGTATCAATGGCAAGCCGATCGAACTGGTGGTGCGCGACGACGAGGCCAGCCCGGAACTGGGTGCCAGGATCGCCGACGAACTGACGCGCAGCAAGGTGGTCGCCACCATTGGCATCGTCAATACCGGTGTCGGCCTGGCTTCGATCGACATCTACCAGAAGGCACGCATACCGCTGATGATCGCGGTATCGACCGGTTCCTCGCTGACCAGGAAATACGCGCCGCCTGCAGCCGCCGAAAACTACATCTTCCGTGTCTCCCCGAGTCTTGACCTGGAAGCAAAAGCCGTTGCCGCCGACCTGAGGCGCAAGGGCTTGAGCACGGTGGCCATCCTGGCCGATGCGACCGCCTATGGCGAAGCTGGTCTGAAGGCGTTCCTGGAACAGGCGAAGTCGAATGGCATTCGAGTGGTGTCGGAAGAGCGCTTCAAGATCGGCGATCAGGATATGAGTGCCCAGATGCGGCGCGCCCGGGCCACCGACGCGCAGGCGATCGTGGTGTGGGGTATCGGGCCGGAACTGGCGGCGATCGCGCACAACAAGGACGCGCTCGGCTGGAAGGTGCCGTTGCTGGGCAGCTGGACGCTATCGATGCGCAACTTCATCGAGATGGCGGGTAAGGCCGGCGAACACGCGCTGATGCCGCAGACCTTCATCCAGGACGCCACTTCCACCACCAAGACCGGATTCCTGCTGGCCTACCAGCGCAATTTCAAGACCGAGCTGATTCCGTCGCCGATGAGCGCGGCCCAGGGCTACGATGGCATGCGCCTGTTGTACCTGGCGCTGCGCCAGGGGAACTCGACGGACGGCTCCAAGATCCGCGAAGCGTTCGAAAATCTCGGCAGCCGCTATCAGGGTGTCATTACCAGCTACAGCAAACCGTTCTCCAGACAGGACCATGATGCGATCACCGAAAACATGCTGCTGATGGGGCAGGTGGTCGGCGGCCGCGTCGATTATGCTTATGCCGACGACTGGAAGCGCAGCGGGCTGTTGCGGTTGAAAGGGCAGTGAAGAGGAGCGGCAAAACCGGTAGCTTCGGCTGCCGGTTTTTTTTTGCCGTTAAAATAATACGATCGTTCTTTTCTCGGGTATAGTTAACTGTTCCGAAAAAATCATCCGTAACCGTTTCTTCGCATTGACCCTGCAGATCATTCATTGAAAAAAGGAAGAGATATGACAGCCGAATACCAGGTACATGGCGCCGTCGCCGTGATCACGCTCAATAATCCGCCGGTCAATGGCCTGGGCCTCGCGACGCGCAGCGCGGTGGTGGCGGGCATCCGGCAGGCGCAGAACGACGACGCCGTCAAGGCGATCGTCATCACTGGCGCCGGCAAGGCCTTTTCCGGCGGCGCCGACATCAAGGAATTCAATTCGCCGAAGGCGCTGGCGGAACCGACGCTGCATACCGTCATCAACGCGGTCGAGAATTCAACCAAGCCGGTGGTCGCGGCGATCCACTCCGTCTGCATGGGCGGCGGCCTGGAACTGGCGCTCGGCTGCCACTACCGCGTTGCCAGCCCCGGTGCCCAGATCGCGCTGCCGGAAGTCAAGCTCGGCATCCTGCCGGGCGCCGGCGGTACCCAGCGCCTGCCGCGCGTGCTGGGCCTGGAAATGGCCCTGAACATGATCGTCTCCGGTAACCCGGTGCCGTCCGAAAAGTTGGCCAAGACCGCGCTGTTCAATGAAATGATCGATGGCGACCTGATGGCCGGCGCACTGGCCTTCGCCAACAAGATCGCCGACGCGCGTCCGCTGCCGAAGGTGCGCGACATCCGAATCGATTACCCGAACTACGAAGGCTTCCTGCAGTTCTCGCGCAATACGGTGAAGGCGGTCGCCGGGCCGTTCCCGGCGCCGCTGAAATGCGTGGAAGCGGTCGCCGCCGCCGTCACCAAGAAATTTGACGACGGCCTGAAGTTCGAGCGCGACCTGTTCGTCGACCTGGTGCAGACCACCGAGTCGAAGGCGCTGCGCCATGCCTTCTTCGGCGAGCGCGCCGCCAGCAAGGTGCCGGACGTGCCGGCCGATACCCCGACCCGCCCGATCAAGACGGCTGCCGTGATCGGCGCCGGCACCATGGGTGGCGGCATCGCGATGAATTTCGCCAATGCCGGCATCCCGGTCACGATCCTTGAAATGAAGCAGGAAGCGCTGGACAAGGGCCTGGCGACGATTCGCAAGAACTACGAAAACACGATGAAGAAGGGCAAGCTGTCGCCCGAAAAATTCGAACAGCGGGTTGGCCTGATCAAGGGCACGCTGTCGTATGAAGAGATCGGCCAGGCCGACATCGTGGTCGAGGCGGTGTTCGAAGACCTCGGCGTCAAGGAGCAGGTGTTCAAGAAGCTGGACGAAGTGATGAAGCCCGGCGCGATCCTGGCGTCCAACACCTCGACGCTGGACGTCAACAAGATCGCCGCCTTCACCAAGCGGCCGCAGGACGTGATCGGCCTGCACTTCTTCAGCCCGGCCAACGTGATGAAGCTGCTGGAAATCGTGCGCGGCGAAAAGACCGGCAAGGACGTGCTGGCGACCGCGCTGGCGCTGTCGAAGAAGATCAAGAAGACCGGCGTGGTGTCGGGCGTGTGCGACGGCTTCATCGGCAACCGCATGATCGAGCAGTACAGCCGCCAGGCCGGCTTCCTGCTGGAAGAGGGCGCGCTGCCGGAGCAGGTCGACAAGGCAATCGAGAAGTTCGGCTTCGCGATGGGGCCGTTCCGCATGGGCGACCTGGCCGGCAACGACATCGGCTGGTACATCCGCAAGCGCCGCTACGTCGAAAAGCCGGAAGTCACCTATTCGAAGACCGCCGACCTGCTGTGCGAGATGGGCCGCTACGGCCAGAAGACCTCGGCCGGCTGGTACGACTACAAGCCGGGCGACCGCAAGCCGTATCCGTCGCAGCTGGTCAACGACATGATCGTCAAGCACTCGGCCGACCTCGGCATCGAGCGCCGCAAGATCAGCGACGCCGAAATCGTCGAGCGCCTGGTGTACGCGCTGGTCAACGAAGCGGCCTACATCCTCGAGGAAGGCATCGCCCAGCGCGCCTCCGATATCGACATGGTGTACCTGACCGGCTACGGCTTCCCGCTGTTCCGCGGCGGCCCGATGTTCTACGCCGACACGGTCGGCCTGCCGAACGTGGTGATGGCGATGGAGAAGTACGCGAAGGGCCGCCACGGCGAAGCCTGGAAGCCGGCGCCGCTGCTGGCGAAGCTGGCGGCCGAAGGTAAGACCTTCAACTAAGCCGTCCCTGGAAAGCAAAGCCCCGTGCCGCGGCCGGGGCTTTTTTGTTTTTGCGGGTCCAAGTGAGGGCTGCCGGGCGAAAAGCTGCTCCGATCGTTCCAGCGTTCGCCGGAACCAAACGAAAAACGATGATGGGAGTATCTGGATTTAAAGTCCATTTAATGCGCAGCATGAGATGTCAGTAATTGGAGTATACGGCTGGCATCTCCAATCTGTGCTTCGCAGACCGCGCAGCATCACCAATAATTTTCACTCAGATAATGCCCCGGATTGGCGCGCCGGCACGGCCGCAGGCCGCGCGCGTGCAGCAGTTGCCGCGTCTCGGTAATCATTTCCGGATTGCCGCAGATCAGCACATGCGATTGCGCGCTGTCGATCGCGAGACCGGCCGCCTGTTCCAGCCGGCCATCCTGCAGCAGCGTCGTGATGCGACCGTACAATCCGCCCGGACTGGCCGGCTCGCGCGTGGTGCTGTGCAGCAGGCGCAATTGCGCCGCGTCGGCCAACGGCGGTGACTGTTGCAACTGCCGCAGCAGATCGCGGTAGGCCAGTTCCTCGGCACGCCGCACGCCATGCACCAGGATCAGGTTGCGGTAATCGCGCCAAATCTGCGGGTCCTGCAGCATCGACAGGAACGGCCCGATGCCGGTGCCGGTGGCCAGCATCCACAGGTCGCGCGCCGGCGCGCCGAAGCGGTCGACGGTCATGAAACCGTGGTTCATGCGTTCGGTCAGAATGGAATCGCCCGGCTGCAAGCGATGCAGATGCGGGCTGAAGGCGCCGTCCGGCACCAGTACCGCGTAATACTCCAGTTCCGGCGCATCGGGCGCCGAGACGATCGAATAGGCGCGCCACAGCACCTCATCGCCGATCTGCAGTCCGAGCCGTGCGAACTGGCCCGGCGTGAAGGCGAAGCCGGCCGCGCGCGTGGTGCGAAACGAGAACAGCGCGTCGGTCCAGCGCCGCACTGCGGTCACGGTTTCGACGCTGGCACGGTCGCTGGCAGTGGTGCGGGCGTTCATCGGCACTCCTTAAGATATACATAAAATATTGCTTTATGCAATCATACTGCCTTACACTACAGCTCGACAATTTTTCGGAGTCGCCGTGAGCAAGATCGTTCTACTGGAAAAAATTCACCCGAATGCTGTTTCCTATCTGAAGGAGCAGGGTTTCGACGACGTCGAGCGTCTCTCGACCGCGCTGTCAGGACCAGAACTGGTGCAGTCGCTGGCCGACGCCGACGCAGTCGGCATCCGCTCCGCCACCCATCTGACTGCCGACGTGCTGGCGGCCCTGCCGCGCCTGCGCGCGATCGGCTGCTTTTGCATTGGCACCAACCAGGTCGATCTGGGCGCCGCTGCCAGCCGCGGCATTCCGGTATTCAACGCGCCGTACTCGAACACGCGCTCGGTCGCAGAACTGGTGATCGCACAGGCGATCCTGCTGCTGCGGCGGATTCCGGAAAAGAACGCGCGCGCGCACCGCGGCCGCTGGGAAAAGAGCGCCACCGGCGCCTTCGAGGTGCGCAACAAGACGCTCGGCATCATCGGCTACGGCAATATCGGCGCCCAGGTCGGCATCCTGGCCGAAAGCGTCGGCATGCACGTGATCTACTTCGACCCGGAAAGCAAGCTGCCGCTCGGCAACGCCAAGCCACAGCCGCTGGACGCGCTGCTGCAGCAAGCGGACGTGGTGACGCTGCACGTGCCGGCCAACCCGACCACCAAAAACCTGATGAACCGCGAACGCATCGGCGCGATGAAGCCGTCGGCGCTCTTGATCAACGCCTCGCGCGGCAACGTGGTCGACATCGACGCGCTGAACGACGCGCTGCGCGCGGACCGACTGGCGGGCGCTGCGATCGACGTATTCCCGGTCGAGCCGCACAATGAGCAGGAGGAATTCGTCTCGCCCCTGCGCGGACTGGACAACGTGATCCTGACCCCGCATATCGGCGGCAGCACCGAGGAAGCACAGCAGAATATCGGCCGCGAGGTGGCGGTGAAGCTAGCGCGCTTTCTGGGCGCCGGCACCACCCGCTCAGCGGTCAACTTCCCGGAAATCGCGCACCTGGAAAAGCAGGCGCAGAGCCGGATCCTGCACGTACACCGCAATGAGCCGGGCGTGATCGCCAAGATGAACGCCGATTTCGCCGCCTACAATCTGAACATCGTCGCGCAGCAGTTGCAGACGCGCGGCGCGCTCGGCTACGCGATCACCGACGTCGACGCCGCCATTCCGGAAGGCCTGATCAAGCAGCTGTGCAGTGCGCCGACGACGATCCGCTGCCATCTGGTGTGAGCGCGATCGCGGGGCATTGATGGGATTCGTCCCGGCTGCGTCATTCCGGCTTGCGCCGGAATGACGCTGGGGAGGGCGGCGGGTCTTGCTACAGCCAGTATTCCAGCCGGCGCGCCGCCCATTCCTTCATGCGCTGGCTCCACGGGCGCTGTTCCCATTCCTCCGCTGTCACCTCGCGCGAATCCTGGAGGTCTTCCTGGAATGCACTTTCCATTGCCCGCCCGAAATCGGGGCCGAGCACGATGACATTGACTTCGGAATTGTGCAAAAAGCTGCGCATGTCGATGTTGGCCGAGCCGACCGTCGACCAGACCCCGTCGATCACCGCGGTCTTGGCATGCAGCACCGCCACCTGCAGCTGGTAGACGCGCACGCCGTGCTGCAGCAGTTCGCTATAGAACGACTGCCCGGCGTACAAGACCAGCGTACTGTCGGAAATGCTGGGAAACAGCAGCTTGACGTCTACCCCGCGCTCGGCCGCCTGCATCAGCGCATCCATCAACTGCCGGTCCGGCACGAAATAGGGCGTGGTGATGTGGATCGACTGCTTGGCCTGCTGGATCGCCAGCACGTAGGCTTTGTAGATGGTCGGGTCGCCGTCCGGCTCGCTGCCGAGCACACGCACGATCTGGGTGCCGGCCGGCGGCAGCGTCGGAAAGTAATCGCGCTGCAGCGGATCGTCGGCGCGCTGCTGGACCCAGGTGTCGAGGAACATCCACTGCAGCGAGGCCACCGCCGGTCCTTCGATCTGGATGTGGGTGTCGCGCCAGCCGACTCCGCCTTCGCTGCGGCGCCCGTGCGAGCGGAACAGCGAGCTGTTCGAATAGTCGCCAGTGATGTTGAGGCCGCCGGTAAAGCCGATCCTGCCATCCACCACCAGAATCTTGCGATGGTCGCGGTTGTTCAGCCGCCAGTGGCCCACGCGCTTCAATGGATTGACCGGGTTGAATTCCACCAGCGCGATGCCGGCATCGCGCATGCGCTGGAAAAATTCGGCCGGCGTGCCGAGCGTGCCGACGCTGTCGTAAATGATGTTGACTTGCACGCCGGCGTGCTGGCGCTCGATTAACAGGTCGGCGAAGCGCATGCCGAGTTCGTCCTGGTCAAAGATGTAGGTTTCCAGGTTGATCGAATCGCGCGCGTTCTGGATCGCCGCGATCATCGCCTTCATCGTCTGCGGGCCGTCGTACAGCAGCGTCACTTTGTTGCCGGCGATCAGCGGACTGCCGGTAGCGGCTTCCTCCAGCGCTGCCAGCGCCTGCACGTCGATGCGCGTGCCGCGCAGCCGCCGCGCCAGCAGCGATTCGGCGCGCTGGCTGGACAGGACGCCATGGCTGCCAGCCACCGTCGGTGTGTCCTTCGGCGTCAGTGTTGCGCTCAAGTCGCGCACGTCGGGCAGGCTGGCGCAGGCGGACAGCGTCAGGCTCAGGAAAAAGCCGGCGACGGCGCGGTATAGCAGCGAACTCGACAAGGAAAACTTCATGGGCGTTCAAGGAAATGGTCGACGCGAAAAGAATAGCATCAGGCAGCGGCGGCCGCCGCCCATGGGCAAACCGCAGACGACTGCAAGTCATCTGATTTTCCTAGGGGTATAAGTGAATTTGTATTTATTTATGCGCGGCATGAGGCATATACAAAGGGAGTATATGCTTTCTCCATGCCAACGGCGGCAGCGGCACGGCGCTAAGGTTTGCGCACCGTCAATTCGCGTACCGCACCGCTGTCGCTGACCGTATGCAGTGTCACGGTCCGTCGCCAGACGCGGCTGATGTAGTCCAGCACGCGCTCGGCGCGACCGAGGTCGAGCCCGCGGCCGTCGCTCTGGTAATCGTGCGTCAATTCCAGGCTGCCGTCCGAATGCATGGCGGTCACCGCGATGCGCGGCGCGCCATAGTTGAACTTCGGCGCCAGGATCGCTTCGCGCAGCGCGTGGATGTCGCGCTCGCCGATGGTGATGTCGCCATCCCTTTCGGTCTGGTAGACGAACAGGCCGAGTTTTTCCGCCAGCTCCGGCGTCAGGTAGTTGCGGATGAAGCCGAAGTCGTCTTCCTCGCGGCAGATGCGGCGCGCCGCCTCCAGGCCGTGGCGCTCGATGATGTCTTCCCACATCGAAAAGCCGAGGTGGTAAGGGTTGATCGCCAGCGACAGCTGGCTTTCGGCGGCATACGGGCGCACCACGTCGGAATGCGACTTGATGGCGCTCAGGTACAGTTCGTCCGGCAGGAAATCGGCTTCGCGCAGCAGCCGCGCATGCCAGTACGAGGCCCAGCCCTCGTTCATGATCTGGCAGGCGAACACCGGGTAGAAGTAGAACGACTCCTCGCGCACGGCGAGGAAGATGTCGCGCTCCCAGTCTTCCATCTCCGGTGCATACTGGGCGATGAACCACAGCAGGTCGTATTCCGGCTGCGGCGGGATCGCACGGCCGGCAGGCGCCGGGCGCGCCGGCGCCGCTTCGCCCGGCAGTTCGCGGT
>JBATWJ010000467.1:0-1919 GCA_049672545.1 Burkholderiaceae bacterium | reverse complement strand
CCGTTCCTCTGAAGATCGGCTTGGCGCTGGGTGGCGGCGCCGCGCGCGGCTTCGCCCATATCGGCGTGATCAAGGTGCTGGAAGCGCAGGGCATCGTACCGGACCTAGTGGTCGGCACCAGCGCCGGTAGCGTGGTCGGCGCGCTGTACGCGGCCGGCAACAACGGCTTCGCGCTGCACAAGCTGGCGCTGGACATGGACGAGGCGGCGATTTCCGACTGGTCGGTGCCGCTGTTCGCCAAGGTGTCCGGCGTGCTCAAGGGCGAGGCGATCCAGAACTACGTCAACCGCAGCGTGCACGGCGTACCGCTGGAACGGCTGAAGCTGCCGTTCGGCGCGGTCGCCACCGACCTCGGCAGCGGCCGCGCGGTGCTGTTCCGGCGCGGCGACACCGGCATCGCGGTGCGCGCGTCGTCAGCGGTGCCGGGCGTGTTCCAGCCGGTGAAGATTGGCGCCCGCAACTACGTCGACGGCGGCCTGGTGTCGCCGGTGCCGGTGCGCTTCGCGCGCGAGATGGGCGCCGATTTCGTCATCGCGGTCAACATTTCGGCGCAGCCGGAGCAACAGCCGCCGGCCAACGCCAGCAGCGTCGACATGCTGCTGCAGACTTTTGCCATCATGGGCCAGAGCATCAACCGCTACGAGCTGCAGCAGGCCGATGTCGTGATCCAGCCGGGCCTGGGCGGGATGAAAGGCAGCGATTTCGACAGCCGCAACCTGGCGATCCTGGCCGGCGAACAGGCGGCGACGGCAGCGCTGCCGGAGCTGCGGCGCCGGCTGCAGGAAGCGCGCGCAAAAAAGCCGCAATGAAGCGGCTGGTCGGGAAGGGCAGCGGGTAAGAGAAGGACGTTTTACTGGACGTCGCCGTCGCCATCGCTGATGCGGCGTGCGCCGTTGAAGCGCTTTTTCCAGTAGCTGATGTTCATGCTTTCGATGCGCACACGCCCGCCCTTCGACGGCGCGTGGATGAACTTGTCGTCGCCCAGGTAGATGCCGACGTGCGAAAAGCCGCGCCGCAGCGTGTTGTAGAACACCAGGTCGCCCGGCTGCAGATCGTTGACGTCGACGCGCTCGCCGACGCGGCTGATTTCGGCCGAGGTGCGCGGCAGGTCCTTGCCCCAGGCCTGCTTGAACACGTACTGCACCAGGCCGCTGCAGTCGAGGCCGTGTTCCGGCTGGTTGCTGCCGTATTTGTAGCGGATGCCGAGCGTTTCGATCGCGTGCTGCGCCAGGTCGGATGCACGGCTGGCCAGTTCGCTGGTCAGGCCGTGCAGGCGCGCCAGCCGGCCGGCCGGTTCCGCAGGCAACTCGTCGCCGACCGCCGCGCTGCTCGCCAGCAGGCCGACGCCGAGCACGCCGGCGGCAGCCAGCAGGCGAAGCGAAACCAGGAACGAGCGTGGAGTCATTTGTTACATCGGACGATGCGCGGAACGCAACAATGTAAGGGATTCAAGCAGAACTGTCAAAATTTGTTGCGTCCGGGTATCCTTGCCAAAAGATTCTCCGGAGCACTTTCCGCATGCCGTCCGCCGCGCCTACCGAACTCCGCGTCAAGCCCCGCGTACTGATTGCCGATGATTCCCGCATCGTGCGCGCGACGCTGATCAAGCACATTGACGGCTTGTTCGAGTTCCGCGAAGCGGTCGACGGCGAGCAGGCGTGGGCTACGCTGCTGGCCGATTCCGGCATCCGCGTATTGATCACCGACCTGATGATGCCGAAGCTGGACGGCTACGGCCTGCTGCGGCGCATCCGCGCCTGCGCGATCGACCGCATCCGCGAGCTGCCGGTGATCGTGATCTCCGGCAGCGACCAGCTGGAAGAGCGCGAACGCGCGCGTGCCGCCGGCGCGACCGACCTGATCACCAAGGGCGTCGCCACCGCGCAGCTGCTGTCGCGGCTGGATGCGCTGGCCAGACT
>JBATWJ010000466.1:0-8577 GCA_049672545.1 Burkholderiaceae bacterium | reverse complement strand
GGTCGCGCCCGAGCACGCCGGCCACGCGCAGCAGACCGGCGTCATGCCACAGCCGCGCCAGCGTCTGGCCGAGGCGGCCGGGGCCGATCAGGTTGAAGGTCGGTGGTTGGTTCAAGCGCAGATCCCGATGGTTGGCGCGCTATTGTAGACATGGCGGCGCGGCGCCGGCGGGGCATGGCGCCCGAGGTGAACGCGCAGATGAAGCAAAGGGCTGCAAGGATACGGCGCCGGACGATGCCGTATCCTTGCCGCGCCGCGGAAGATTGCGCCGGTCGGCTAGTCGCCGAAGTACAGGTTGGCCGGGTTGGCGGCGTCGTTGATGACGTTCGGGTTGATCGAGGTGTTGTTCATCGCGGTACTGGTGTTGGCGCTGCCGCCGCCGCTGCTGTTCATCCAGCGGTCCATGCTGGAGCAGGCGGGTAATGCGGGTAACAATAGGACGGTGAGAACGATGGCTGCATATCTCTTCATGACGACCTCCGGTAAAGACGGTTTAGGGGCGTCTCCTCCGTTGCTTGCAGCGTTCAATATACGCTTCGCTTCGAAGCGTTGGTAGCGACGGCCGGGGTGCGAATGGTGCGATGCAGCGAAGCTTGAGCTTGCTCAAACAAGCGGTGAATAGAGAAAGGCGGCGCGGCCAAAGCGCCGCGCCGCCCTGCCCCCTGGCGCAGAACTTCAGCGCGCGATCGGCTTGTAGCGGATCCGTTTGGGCTTGGCGCCTTCCTCGCCCAGGCGCTTCTTCTTGTCGGCTTCGTATTCCTGATAATTGCCGTCGAAGAACACCACCTGCGAATCGCCTTCGAAAGCCAGGATATGGGTGGCGATGCGGTCCAGGAACCAACGATCGTGCGAAATCACCAGCACGCTGCCGGCGAATTCCAGCAGGGCATCTTCCAGCGCGCGCAGGGTTTCGACGTCGAGGTCGTTGGACGGTTCGTCCAGCAGCAGCACGTTGCCGCCCTGGAGCAGGGTCTTGGCCAGATGCAGCCGGCCGCGTTCGCCGCCCGACAGGTTGCCGACGATCTTTTGCTGGTCGCCGCCCTTGAAGTTGAAGCGACCGAGGTAGGCGCGCGACGGCATTTCGAAGCGGCCCACGGTCAGGATGTCGGCGCCGTTGGAGACGTCTTCCCACACCGTCTTCTTGTTCTCCAGCTGCTCGCGCGACTGCTCGACCAGCGACAGGCGCACGGTCGGCCCTTTCACCACTTCGCCACTGTCCGGCTGCTCGCTGCCGGCGATCATCTTGAACAGCGTCGACTTGCCGGCGCCGTTCGGGCCGATGATGCCGACGATGGCGCCGGCCGGAATCTTGAAGCTGAGGTTGTCGATCAAGAGGCGGTCGCCGAAGGCCTTGCTGACGTTCTTGAACTCGATCACTTCATTGCCGAGCCGCTCGGCCACCGGGATGAAGATTTCCTGGGTCTCGTTGCGCTTCTGGTATTCGTGTTCGGACAGTTCGTTGAAGCGCGCCAGGCGCGCCTTGCTCTTGGCCTGGCGTCCCTTCGGGTTCTGCCGCACCCATTCCAGTTCCTTGGCGATGGTCTTCTGGCGCGCACTTTCGCTGGCTTCTTCCTGCTTCAGGCGCGCTTCCTTCTGTTCCAGCCAGGAGCTGTAATTGCCCTTCCACGGGATGCCGTGGCCGCGGTCCAGTTCCAGGATCCACTCGGCGGCGTTGTCGAGGAAGTAGCGGTCGTGGGTGATGCCGACCACGGTGCCGGGGAAGCGCAGCAGGAACTGCTCCAGCCATTCGACCGATTCGGCGTCCAGGTGGTTGGTCGGCTCGTCCAAGAGCAGCATGTCGGGCTTGGACAGCAGCAGACGACAGAGCGCGACGCGGCGCTTTTCGCCGCCCGACAGCACGCCGATCTTGGCGTCCCACGGCGGCAGGCGCAAGGCGTCGGCCGCCATTTCCAGCTGCAGGTTGACGTTGTTGCCGTCGGAAGCGGCAATGATCGCCTCCAGCCGCGCCTGCTCGGCGGCCAGCGCGTCGAAGTCGGCGTCTTCTTCGGCATAGGCGGCATACACGGCATCCAGCTTGGCTTGCGCCTCGAAGATTTCGCCCAGGCCCGATTCGACCGCCTGGCGCACGGTCTGCTCGGGGTCCAACTGCGGTTCCTGCGGCAGGTAGCCGATGTTCAGGCCCGGCATCGGCCGCGCCTCGCCGAGGATGTCGGTATCGATGCCGGCCATGATCTTCAGCAGCGTCGACTTGCCGGAGCCGTTCAGGCCCAGCACGCCGATCTTGGCGCCGGGGAAAAACGACAGCGAAATATCCTTCAGGATCTGGCGCTTGGGCGGCACGATCTTGCCGACCCGGTTCATGGTGTAGACGTAATTGGCCATAGGAATGTCAGCGAAGCAAATCAGTGTTGGGGTTGGTGAAAAAGGAGCCCAAGGATAACCGATGCGGCGGGGCCGGGGGTGGGGTGCCGGCGGGATTGATGCAGTCGCACCCGGTTGCGGATTTTTTTGCCTTTCCGGCGCCGCCGTCTTAGCGTGCAGGACCGGACTTCACTGTGGTGCAAGCGTGTCGAAGCAACATCAAAAAAGCGGATTGGCAGCCCTGACGCTGGCGGCGATCGGCATCGTCTACGGCGACATTGGAACCAGTCCGCTGTACACGATGAAGGAAGTGTTTTCGCCGGAACACGGGTTGCCGTTCAACCCGGCCAATCTGCTGGGCGTGGTGTCGCTGATCGTGTGGGGCCTGACCCTGATCGTGACGCTCAAGTACGTGACCCTGATCCTGCGTGCCGACAATCACGGCGAAGGCGGCATCATGGCCCTGACCGCGCTGGCGCTGTCCTCGGTCGGCAAGGAACCGCGCGCGTATCTGCCGCTGATGCTGCTGGGCCTGGCCGGCGCCACGCTGTTTTACGGCGACAGCGTGATCACGCCGGCGATTTCGGTGCTGTCGGCGATCGAGGGCCTGGAAGTCGCCACTCCGGCGCTGGCGCCGTACGTGGTGCCGCTGACGGTGGCGGTGCTGATCGCGCTGTACAGCCTGCAAGCCAAGGGTACGGCCGGCATCGGCCGATGGTTCGGGCCGGTGATGGTGGTGTGGTTCGCCAGCCTGGCGGCGATGGGAGCCGTCAATATCTGGCAGGCGCCGCACATCCTGGCGGCGCTGAATCCCTGGCATGCGCTGCACTTCCTGTATCAGAACCGGCTGCTGGCCTTCATCGCGCTGGGTGCGGTGGTGCTGGCCTTCACCGGCGCCGAGGCGCTATACGCCGACCTCGGCCACTTCGGGCCGAAGCCGATCCGCCGCGCGTGGTTCCTGATCGTGTTTCCGGCATTGGCGCTGAATTATCTGGGCCAGGGCGCGTTGCTGCTGGACGACCCGACTGCCATCGGCAATCCGTTCTACCGGCAACTGGGAAGCTGGAGCATTTATCCGCTAGTGCTGCTGTCGACGGTGGCCACCGTGATCGCGTCGCAGGCGACGATTTCCGGTACCTTTTCGATGACCCGGCAGGCGATCGCTCTGGGGTTCCTGCCGCGCATGCGGGTCGAGCAAACCTCGGCTTCCGAGATCGGCCAGATCTACATGCCGCTGGTGAACTGGCTGCAGTTGTCGGCGGTGCTGCTGGCGGTGATCGGCTTCGGCTCTTCGTCCCATCTGGCGGCCGCCTATGGCATCGCGGTCACCGCCACCATGCTGGTGACCACCGTGCTGACCTTCTTCGTGGTGCGCTACGGCTGGCAATACAACCTGCTGCTGTGCCTCGCCACCACCGGTTTTTTCCTGCTGATCGATGTCGCCCTGTTCTCCGCCAACTTGCTGAAGATCGTGCATGGCGGCTGGTTTCCGCTGCTGCTGGGAACCGTGTTGTTCATCGTGATGCTGACCTGGAAGCGCGGCCGCGCGCTGGTGTCCGAGACCCTGCAAAAGGATGCGGTGCCGCTCGAAGATTTCCTGCGCTCGCTGTTCATTGAGCCGCCGCTGCGGGTGCCCGGCACCGCGATTTTCCTGCGCGGCGCGAACGACGGCGTGCCGCACGCGATGCTGCACAATCTGGCGCACAACAAGGTACTGCATCGGCGCGTGGTCTTCCTGACCGTGCATATCCACGACATTCCATGGATTCCGGACGGCGAACGGCTGCGCATCCGGTCGCTGGGCCACGATTGTTACCAGTTCGATGTGCACTACGGCTTCAAGGACGAGCCGGACATCCCGCGCGCACTGGAGCTGGCGGCGGCCCAGGGCTTGCAGTTCGAGATGCTGGACACTTCCTGGTTCGTGGCCCGGCAGACGGTGCTGGCGCGCCCCGGCGAAGGGATGGCGCCGTGGCGCGAGCGGTTGTTCGTCACCATGTCGCGCAATGCACGCGGCGCCGCCGATTACTACCAGCTGCCGCCCAATCGGGTGATCGAATTGGGAACCCAGGTGACGATCTGAGGCCGTGGTTCGGCCGGGCGTGTATTGCCGGCGTGGCCAGTGGCATGGATTTCAGGCGGCGCCCACCGTGCGGCGCTGGCGGAAGCCGCGCCATAGCCCCTCTGCCGAATACAGCGCCAGCGCCCCCCAGATCAGCGCGAAGCCGGCCAGCCGCGTGCCGCCGAACGGCTCGTGGTACAGCCAGACACCGAGCAGCAACTGCAGGCTCGGGCTCAGGTATTGCAACAGGCCCAGTAGCGTCAGCGGAATGCGGCGCGCGCCGGCCGCGAACAGCAGCAGCGGCACCGCGGTGATCGGGCCGGCCGCCGCCAGCAGCCACTGCACCGGCGCCGTCGCGTTGGCGAACGAATTGTGGCCGGTGGCAGACAGGTACAGCAGGTAGCCGACGGCCAGCGGGAACAGCAGCAGCGTCTCCAGCGACAAGCCTTCCAGCGCTCCCAGCGGCGCGATCTTGCGCATCAGGCCGTAGCCGCCGAAGGTCGCCGCCAACGCCAGCCCGATCCACGGCGGATGGCCGGCCAGCCAGGTCAGCCAGGCGACGCCGGTCGCCGCCAGTACCACCGCCGCCCATTGCCCCGGCCGCAGCCGCTCCTTCAGCACCACCATGCCGAGCAGGATACTGACCAGCGGGTTGATGAAATAGCCGAGGCTGGCGTCGACCACGTGGTCGTTGTTGACGGCCCAGATGTACAGCAGCCAGTTGGACGCCAGCAGCAGCGAGCTGGCGACGAACGCCGCCACCACCTTCGGCTGCCGCAGGGCCGCGCGCAGCCACACCCATTGCCGGCGCAGCGCCAGAATCACCAGCACGAACACCAGCGACCACAGCATCCGGTGCACCAGAATCTCGAACGGCGGGATGTCGCGCAGCGCCTTGAAGTAGACCGGAAACAAGCCCCACATGACGAAGGCGAGGACGGCTTGGAGCATACCAGTGCGCATGATGGCGAGAGCGGGCAAGGGAAGACGCCGCCCGGTGGCGGCGACGCGGCGCGAATGACGCGCGGGAAAGTTGGCGATTATCCCAGCAATCGGCCGTAGCGTGGCGGCACGATGTGTCAGTCACCGCGGGAGCGACCGGTAGGTGGCCGGGTCCGTGTTATCGGCGGTCTGGCAGTCTTGCGAGCGGCGTGACGGGGCGCACTTGCGCCGGGAGGAGGTGCTGCAAACGGCCAGTCGCAGGCGGCCGCGCCGCCGCAGAGAAATCCGAGCTTCCGGCATAACGGCGGGAGTATGTGATCAAGGTGGCCGTGATATGCCCGTGATGAGAATGCCATCCAGGGAGTATCCGGTCCGGCTAGCACCGCCGGCGCTATTGTGGCGGAATGCGCAGCATCTGCCCCGGATAGATCTTGTCCGGGTTGGACAGCATCGGCCGGTTGGCTTCGAAGATCTCATGGTAGCGGTTGGCGTCGCCGTACATCTCCTTGGCGATCTTCGACAGTGTGTCGCCGCTCTTGACGGTGTAATAGCGCGCTTCCGGCGCCGGCGTGGCGACCGTCATCTGGTCGTCGACGTGTTCCACCGCGTGCACGTTGCCGCAGCACAGCAGGACTTTTTCGCGCGTCGCCTGGTCCGCCACCTCGCCCCGCACGGTGACGGTGCCGCTGGCGCCGTCAAACCGGATGTCGAGCTTGTCGGCCGGCAGGTGCTGGCTGCGGATGTAGTTGGCGATCGCAGACGCCGCGGTCTGGTTCAGCGTCGCCATGTCCTGCGCCGGGGCGGCGGCCGGCGCCGGTGCCGGGCCCGGCGCGGGTGCCTGGCTTGGCTGAGTCTGCGCCGGTTTCGGGCTGAACAATTTTTCGCCGGCGTCCTTGATGAAGGTGAGAAGTCCCAAAGTGCGCTCCTTGTCGAGAGAATGCGCGCCCGCGCATGACGCGGTCGCCCCGACAGTGTGCGCCTGGCCGATTGGCGCGGCGTTGAAGTGGCGCAAGGAGCGCAGTTGAAACTAGAAGAACTCGACGCTGTCGTTGGACAGCTGGGATTCCAGTTCGCCGTTGGCCACCAGTTCGTCGTAGTGGCAGACCTGGTTGCGGCCATGGGTCTTGGCGTAGTACAGCGCCTGGTCGGCATGGCCGAGGATGACCACCGGCGTCTGCTGCGAAATGCTGGCGAAGCCGATGCTGACCGTCACCTGGCCGACCTGCGGGAACGGATAGTTTTCGACGTTGGTGCGAAAGCGCGTGAAGATGTTGCGGGCGTCGGCCAGCGTGGTCGAGCGCAGCAGGATCACGAATTCCTCGCCGCCGAAGCGGAAGATGCGGTCCTGCATGCGGAACGAGTTGCGCAGCAGGTTGGCGATCAGGATCAGCACCTCGTCGCCGTACAGGTGGCCGAAGCGGTCGTTGACACGCTTGAAGTTGTCGATGTCGACCACCGCCAGCCACTGCTCCTTGTGCTCGCCGTGCAGGCGGCGATCCGGGTCGCTGGGCTGGACCGGATGGTCGGGCGGCAGCGCCGCGTTCACCATCTTGGAAAAATTCTCGTCGAAGGTCTTGCGGTTCAATAGCCCGGTCAGCGAATCGCGCTCGCTGTAGTCGAGCAGGTTCTGGAAATTGCGGTAGACCGACAGGATGCCTTCCATCATGTGCCGGGTGTCGTCCGGAAACACACTCGGCCGGCTGATTTCCAGGCAGCCGCTGAGCTTGTCGTTCAGCCACAGCGGCAGCCACAGCACATGGCTACCGTCGGCGGCGGTTTCTTCCATGCTGGCGGCATGCTGCTCGATGCAGGCGCGCAGCGTCGGATAGGCGTCGAGCGGTTCGCCGGCCTGCTCGGCGCCCTCTTCGCAAGTGACCGGCTGGCCGTGTTCGATCCACACGCGCGGTCGCACGAACAACTGGTCGCGGAACTTGACGACTTCGAGCACGCGCGCCTGTTGCGCGCCGATCAGCTCGTGCAGCGCCGCCACGACCGAGATGTCGAGCAGCGTATGGTCGCGGTGACCGGTGATTTCCACCAGATGTTTCAGCAGCGCGTCCATCGTGCGTTCGTGTGCCCTGTTCCAAAAATGAATGCGATGTCCCGGTTGCCGGGAAACCGGAAAACGCAATAGGAAAAAAAGTGGTTTCGGGAAGCGGCGCAGGATGCACATGGATGCGGCTGGCGCCGCTGCGATGCGTGGTCCCCGGAAGTTCTTGTTGTGGTCGCTGAATTCTAGCCGAGCAAATGCTCGGCCAAACCGCATGGCGGCGTGATTGTTACTTATTTAACATTGTTTAACAACACTTCGGCCGTGCCAGGCCGGCGCCAAGCCACAAAATGTTTCTTGTGGGAATCTAAATCCGTGTGGCGGGTTCAGAAATCGTCGCGCCGCACTACGTCCTGTTCCAGCCGCAGCCGCTGGCGGTCGGCATCCAGGCGTACGACGGCGCCGATCGGCAGCGTCAGGTTGGGATCGCAATGACCGCTGCGCCAGCCGGCCAGCACCGGGATCTGCAGCGGTTCCAGCAGCTCCTGCCAGACCTGCCGCAGGCGGCGGCGGTCTGCCTCGTCGTGCGTGCGGGTGGCGCGCGGATCGTCGATCTCGGAAAAATCGCCGACCAGGATGCCGCGCGCCTGCTCCAGCTTGCCGGCCAGCCGCAACTGGGTCAGCAGGCGGTCGATCTTCTGCGGCGTCTCGCCGACATCCTCGATGAACAGGATCGCGCCTTCCAGATCGATCTCGTACGGCGTGCCGAGCGTGGCGCCGATGGTCGCCAGGTTGCCGCCGACCAGCCGGCCCTGGGCGACGCCGGCATGGATGGTTTCCAGCGGAAACTGCGGCGGATGCGGCAGCCAGCTGCCGGCTTTCTGCTTTCCCTGCAGCAGCGCCCACAGCGCGTCCTCGGTCGGCGCCTGCTTTTCCGCCAGCAGATCGGGCGCCAGCATCGGTCCGTGGAAGGTCACGAAGCCGGCGTAGCGCGACAGCGCCAGCAGCAGCGCGGTGATGTCGCTGTAGCCGACGAAGAGCTTCGGATGGCGGCCGATCAGGTCGTAGTCGATGCGGTCCAGCAGCCGTTCGCTGCCATAACCGCCGCGCAGGCAAAGGATGGCGCCGACCGCGGTATCGGCGAAGGCTGCGTGCAGGTCGTCCAGTCGCTGGTCATCGGCAGCGGCCAGGTAATGGCCGCCCGGGCCGCTGCTGGCAGGGAACAGGCGCGGCACGAAACCGCGCGCGCGCAACCAGGCGG
>JBATWJ010000465.1:0-3559 GCA_049672545.1 Burkholderiaceae bacterium | reverse complement strand
GTCGATGCCGGCGCGGCGCCGGCCGGCGACGGCGATCCGGCCGGGCATGGTTTCCACGCGCGCTTTTCCGCGCTCGACCGCACCTACCGCTATCTGCTGTACAACGACCCGGTGCGTTCGCCGCTATTGGCCGGGCGCGCCGGCTGGGTGTTCCGGCCGCTCGACGTCGAGGCAATGCAGACGGCGGCGGTGCTGTTGCTGGGCACTCACGATTTCTCCGCGTTCCGCTCGTCCGAATGCCAGGCGCGCTCGCCGGTACGCACGCTGCGCGAACTGAAGATCGCGCGGCGCGGCAGCCGCATCGTCTTCACGCTGCGCGCCAACGCCTTCCTGCACCACATGGTGCGCAACATCGTCGGCTCGCTGGTGTTCGTCGGCAGCGGCCGGCGGCCGCCGGACTGGGTCGCCGACATCCTGCGCCAGCGCCGGCGCGAACTGGCGGCGCCGACCTTCATGCCGGACGGCTTGTACCTGGCGCGGGTCGACTACGATCCGAAATGGGGCTTGCCGCACGAGGCGGACGAACTGTTGCCGGAATAGCAGAGCGGAGGAGTCCCCGGTCATCATGGGTTGGCGCCTGCCAGCATCGCTGGCATATGTTGGGGAGTATAGGGTAATTTCGCAGGCATTCCGCCCGGAACAGGATGGTATGTCTGGGAGTATATGTTTCCGGCGTGGCGGACGCGGTTTTTCACCGTGCCCGCCGTTCGCCGTTCCTTTCCTGAGAATGTTACCTGCGTCGCCTACGCCGCCTACGCCGCCAGTGCCGTCGGCCGCTGCGCCTGGCGCCGCGCGTGCTCGCGGTTGACGGCGCCGAGCACCGCCTTGAACGACGCGGTGACGATGCTGGCGTCGATGCCGGCGCCGAACACGGTCGGGCCGTCGTCTTGCCGCAGTTCGACATAGCAGGCCGCCTGCGCATGGGCGCCGGCGCCGATCGCGTGCTCGTGGAAATCCATCAGCTTCAGGTTCAGCCCGAGCGCGTCGACGAAGGCATCCACCGGGCCGTTGCCGCGCCCGCGCCGCGTCAGCGTCTGGCCGCCGCACTCGACGTCGATTTCGATCTCGACCGTGCGCCCGTCCGCGCCGCCGCTGCTTTCCTGCAGCCGGTGGCTGCGATAGGTCCACGGCGCCTGCCGTTCCAGGTATTCGCGGCAAAACAGCGCATGGATGTCGGCGCCGCTGATCTCGCCGCCGCCGCTGTCGGCCACCTGCTGCACCGCGCGGCTGAATTCGATCTGCAGCCGGCGCGGCAGCGCCAGCCCGTATTCCTGTTCCAGCAGGTAGGCCATGCCGCCCTTGCCGGACTGGCTGTTGACGCGGATCACGGCGTCGTAGCTGCGGCCGAGGTCGGCCGGGTCGATCGGCAGGTATGGCACTTCCCAGATCGCATCCGGCTTCTGCTGCGCGAAGCCCTTCTTGATCGCATCCTGGTGCGAACCGGAAAAGGCGGTGAACACCAGGTCGCCGACGTACGGATGGCGCGGATGCACCGGCAGCTGGTTGCATTCCTCGACGCATTGGCGCACCGCATCAATGTCGGAAAAATCCAGCCCAGGATCGACACCCTGCGTGTACAGATTCAGCGCCAGCGTCACCAGATCGACGTTGCCGGTGCGCTCGCCGTTGCCGAACAGGCAGCCCTCGACCCGCTCGGCGCCGGCCATCATCGCCAGTTCGGCAGCGGCCACGCCGGTGCCGCGATCGTTGTGCGGATGGACCGACAGCACGATGGCGTCGCGCCGCCGCAGGCGACGGTGCATCCATTCGATCTGGTCGGCGAACACGTTCGGCGTGCTGGCCTCGACCGTGGTCGGCAGGTTCAGGATGATCTTGCGTTCCGGCGTCGCCTGCCAGGCGTCGGTGACGGCGTCGCAGACTTCGAGCGCGAAATCCAGCTCCGCCATGCTGAAGGTTTCCGGCGAATATTCGTAGCCCCAGTCGGTGTGCGGGCGGGCGTCGGTCAGCTGCTTGATCAGCCGCGTGCCGGTCAGCGCGATGTCCTTGATCTGCTCGCGCGTCATGCCGAACACGATGCGGCGCCAGGCCGGCGCGATCGGGTTGTACAGGTGGACCACCGCGCGTCGCGCGCCGTCCACCGCGTCGACGGTACGCCGGATCAGGTCTTCGCGCGACTGCGTCAGCACGATGATGGTAACGTCCGGCGGGATCCGGTCTTCGTCGATCAGGCTGCGCACGAAGTCGAAATCGGTCTGCGACGCGGATGGGAAGCCGACCTCGATTTCCTTCAGGCCGATCTCGACCAGCATGTCGAAGAAGCGCAGCTTGCGCGCGCTGTCCATCGGCTCGATCAGCGCCTGGTTGCCGTCGCGCAGGTCGGTGCTCATCCAGACCGGCGGCGCGTCGAGCACGCGGTCGGGCCAGCGGCGGTCGGCCAGTTGGATTGGTGGAAACGGGCGGTACTTGCTTGCGGGATTGCGCATCATCACGGAGTCCTTTGCTTGCGTAAAGAGGTGGAACGACAGGCGTGGCCCGGGGAGACTGCGGGGGCTGCCTGGCGGCCACTCAACGCAAGGCCAGGCAACCGATCGGTAGCGGTAGCAGCGCCAGCGCGCGCGCAAAGATCATCCTGCCACACACCTGGCCGTGGATGAAGCAAAGCGGAAGCGACTTGAAATGCATGGATGCCCTGGATGACGCTTGAAACGGAATCCGGCGGAGGGTACCGGCAACAACAAAGAAAAACGACTGCGGGGAACGATCAGCGAGCGCCGGATAGCGATAGTCGCGCCGCTAGCGATAGCGTCGGTAGGGCGGAGAAGGAAGAAGAAACGCGGAACATGACGACGAATGGTGCGGCTGGGCACCATTTTTGTCAAGTGTTACGATAGCGCAATATGCACTTGCCCGCGTCCTGCGGGCAATTTCTTCTCCGGAGAACTCGATGAAGCTGATACGCCGCGCCTGGCAGTTCGGATGGTTGTCGGGGCTCGCGCTGATGTGCGCGTGGGATGCCGCCGCTGCCACCATCCAGAGCTTTTCGCCACAGAACGAGGTGGCGCAGGTACGCCAGGTGCGCGCCGTGTTTTCGGAAGCGGCGGCGCGCTTCGGCGACCCGAAGGCGCCGGCGCCGTTCGACATCGACTGCGCCGAAGCCGGCAGCGGCCGCTGGGCCGACGAGCGCAACTGGGTGTACGACTTCGTGCGCGACCTGCCGCCGGGCACCCGCTGCAGCTTCACGCTGAAGCCCGGCTTCAAGACCGTGTCGGGCGCGGCGATCACCGGCAAGACGGCGTTTCGCTTCAGCACCGGCGGGCCGGCGGTGCTCAACACCTTTCCCTACGAGGGTGCGCGCATCGACGAGGAACAGGTGTTCGTGCTGGTGCAGAACGGCGCCGCCAGCGAAGACAGCCTGCGCCGCCACTTGTATTGCGAGGCGGACGGCGTGCACGAGCGGATCCCGGTGACGCTGGTCGGCGGCGAAGTGCGCGCCGAACTGCTGAAGCATTTCGCCCCGCGCATCGAACCGCAGCGCGTCTCCACCGTCCAATGCCGGCAGCGGCTGCCGGCCGGCGCCGCGATGCGGCTGGTGTGGGAC
>JBATWJ010000464.1:0-7793 GCA_049672545.1 Burkholderiaceae bacterium | reverse complement strand
TGCTGGACGCGATCGAAGGGCCGCCGCTGCTGTTGGTGCTGGACGGCGTCACCGATCCCCACAACCTCGGCGCCTGCCTGCGCGTGGCCGACGGTGCCGGCGCCCACGCGGTGATCGCGCCGAAGGACCGAGCGGTCGGCCTGAACGCGACGGCGGCGAAGGTGGCCAGCGGCGCTGCCGACACCGTTCCCTACATCACGGTTACCAACCTGGCGCGCGCGCTGCGCCAGTTGCAGGAGCGCGACATCTGGATCACCGGTACCGACGACAGCGCCGAAAAGAGCCTGTACGACGCCGACTTCTCCGGCCCGACGGCGCTGGTGATGGGTTCCGAAGGCGAGGGCATGCGGCGTCTGACGCGCGAGACCTGCGATCTGCTGGTGCGCGTGCCGATGTGCGGCGCGGTGGAAAGCCTGAACGTCTCGGTCGCGTCCGGCGTCTGCCTGTACGAGGCGCGCCGGCAGCGCAGCGCACGCGGCTGAGGCCGCATTCCGCCGGCGGCGCCCGCCGTCATTCCTGTTTTCCTTGTGGCCCACTCCAAGGCCCGATGGTCTGCCGGATTCCCGCAAGCCACGCCCGAACAAGTTAACATGACGCCTCCCGAAGGAGGATACTGCCCCTTTATGTTTACCCGTATCCGAGAAGACATCGCCAACATCATGGCGCACGATCCCGCCGCCCGCACCGCCTGGGAGGTCGTGACCTGCTATCCGGGCCTGCACGCGGTGGTGATGCACCGCTGCGCGCATTGGTGCTGGCTGCGCGGCTTCAAGTGGCTGGGGCGTTTCATCGCCCATATCGCACGCGGCCTGACCGGCATCGAAATCCATCCGGGCGCCGTGATCGGCCGCCGGGTGTTCATCGATCATGGCTTCGGCGTGGTGATCGGCGAAACCGCCGAGATCGGCGACGACTGCACGATCTACCAGGGCGTGACGCTGGGCGGCACTTCGCTGCACAAGGGCGCCAAGCGTCACCCGACGCTGGCCAACAACGTCATCATCGGCGCCGGCGCCAAGGTGCTGGGCGCCTTCACGGTAGGCGAGGCGGCCAAGATCGGCTCCAACGCGGTGGTGGTCAAGGAAGTACCGGCCGGCGCCACTGCGGTCGGCAATCCGGCACGGATCATCCAGAAGGAGCCGCACAACCTGCGTGAGGAAGCGGCGGCGCGCATGTTCGCCGCCTATGGCGTCACGCCGAACGGCGACGATCCGCTGTCGAAGGCGCTGCACGGCCTGATCGACAATGCCGCCGCCCAGGAAGAGCAGATCACCAAGATCATGGCGGCGCTGAAGGCGGCCGGGATCGCTTGCGAAACCCTGCCGGAACTGGATCGCTTCGATCCCGCCGGCCTGAGCCGGCTGGTCGAGTGAGGATGGCGATGGACGAACAGCGCGAACCCGAGGTGCAAGAGGCGAGCGAGCAGCGGCTCGACCCGTTCGAAATCCGCGTGCTGGCGGTGCTGGCCGAAAAGGAGGCGCTGACCCCGGACAACTATCCGCTGTCGATGAATACGCTGGTCGCCGGCTGCAATCAGCTGTCCAGCCGCGACCCGGTGATGTCGATGCAGGATGAGACCGTGCAGCAGACGCTGCAGCGCCTGATCGAAAAGAAGCTGGTCAACGAAGTGCGCCAGGCCGGCGCGCGTGTGCCGAAGTACGAGCACCGGCTGCGCATCAAATGGGCGCTGCCGCAGGACAAGCTGGCGATCTTGGCGACGTTGATGCTGCGCGGGCCGCAGACCGCCGGTGAAGTGCGCGCGCGCAGCGGCCGTCTGCACGAATTTTCCAGCGTTGCCGACGTCGAGGCCGGCCTTCAGTTCTTGATCGACAAATACCCGCCGCTGGTGGCGCGCCTGGCGCGCGCGCCCAGTTCGAAAGAGTCGCGCTACCTGCACCTGCTGGGCGACGCCGGGGAAGTGGAGCGGCAGGAAACGGCGGCCGCCTTGTCGGCGCAGCCGTTGCCGGCCGACCGCGTCGCGCGGCTGGAGTCGGAAGTGGTGGAGCTGCGCCAGCAGCTGGAACAGTTGGAAGAGCAGTTCGCGCAATTCCGCCGGCAGTTCGAGTGAGGTGCGGGCCGCCGGTGGAAGCCGGTCGGCTCGGATACTCCCTATGGGTGTTCGCTATGCCGGGCGCCAGTCAGTCATTTTTGACGCATACACCCCATTGGGCTAATTTTCCCATGTGCCGGCGCTACGGTAGCGGCCGGCCGTCGACGTCGAAGCGCTGCAGCACACCGTCGGCGTGCAGCGCCAGCCAGCCGCCGCGCCCCGGTTCGGTATCGCAATCCCAATCCGGCAGTACATAGCGCAGCCGGCGCCCGCCCGCGTGCGGATATTCGTGCCGCGCCGGTCGGTGCGTATGGCCGTGGATCATCACGGTGGCGCCGCTGGCGTCGAACATCGCGGCCACCGCCGCCTCGTTGGCGTCCATGATGTCGGCGCTTTTCATCCGCTGTTCGGCGCGGCTGCCGTCGCGCAGCTCGGCGACGATCTCCTTGCGCCGCGCCAGCGGCAGCGCCAGGAACTGCCGCTGCCATTGCGGCTGCCGCACCTCGGCGCGAAACGCCATGTAGCGGTGGTCGTCGGTGCATAGCAGGTCGCCGTGGCTGAGTACCAGCTGGCGGTCGCCAAGGACCTCCGGATGCGGGTCCGACAACAGCGTCAGGCCGGCGGCGGCGGCGAACTCGGGGCCGACCAGGAAGTCGCGGTTGCCGGCGATCCAGAACAGTGCGACGCCAGCTTCGGCGACGGCGCGCAGCGCCTCGACGATGCGGCGGTGGAAGGGCGCATCGATGTCGTCGTCGCCGGCCCAGGCTTCGAACAGGTCGCCGAGCAGGTACAACCGCTGCCCGCGCCGCGCCGGGCCGGCGAGGAAATCGAGGAAGGCTTGCGCGGTGCGCGGCATCGACGGCTGCAGGTGCAGGTCGGAAACAAAAAGCGCAACCGTTGCCGGTTGCGCCGCATCCGCCGCGCCGGGCGCGGCGGGAACAGGGTAGGACATGGCGGTCATCGACGCCGCGCGATTGCCGGCATCAGACCACTTCGGCCTTTTCGATCACGACGTTGTCGACCGGGACGTCGGCGAACATGCCGGTGCGCGTGGTCTTGACCGCCTTGATGCGGTCGACCACGTCGGTGCCTTCGACCACCTTGCCGAACACGCAGTAGCCCCAGCCGTCCTGGCCCGGGTAGTCGAGAAAGGCGTTGTTCTTGACGTTGATGAAGAACTGCGCCGACGCCGAGTGCGGCGCCGAGGTGCGCGCCATCGCGATGCTGTACGGCTCGTTCTTCAGGCCGTTGGCGGCCTCGTTCTCGATCGGCTCGCGGGTCGGCTTCTGCGTCATGCCGGGTTCGAAGCCGCCGCCCTGGATCATGAAGCCGTCGATTACGCGATGGAAGATGGTGCCGTCGTAATGGCCGGCCTTGACGTATTCGAGGAAGTTGGCGACGGTCTTGGGCGCCTTGGCGGCGTCCAGTTCGAGCTTGATGTTGCCGTGATTGGTGGTAAGGAGAACTGCCATGGGATTCCTGTCTGGTGAATGAATGGAAAAGCGAAGGGGGTCGCGCCTACTTGACGACGGCGGCCGATTCGATCACCACCGGCTTGGCCGGCACGTCGCGCAGCATGCCGCTGCTGCCGGTCTTGACCTGGCGGATCTTGTCGACCACCTCGGTGCCCTGGATCACCTTGCCGAACACGGCGTAGCCCCAGCCGTCCTGGCCCGGATAATCGAGAAAGGCGTTGTTCTTGACGTTGATGAAGAATTGCGCCGACGCCGAATGCGGATCGGAAGTGCGCGCCATCGCCACCGTGTAGGTGGCGTTCTTCAGGCCATTGTTGGCTTCGTTCGGGATCGGCGCGCGGGTCGGCTTTTGCTGCATGGCGGCGTCGAAGCCGCCGCCCTGGATCATGAAACCGTCGATCACGCGGTGGAAGACGGTGCCGTTGTAGTGGCCGTCCTTGACGTAGCGCAGGAAGTTATCGACGCTTTTCGGCGCCTTGTCGGGATACAGTTCCAGCACGATCTTGCCCATGCTGGTGTTCAATGCCACCTGCGGATGGTCGGCGGCATGGGCGCCGGCGAAGACGGCGCCGAGGGTCAGCGCGGCCAGCAGGGTGACGAAGGTACGGCGGGAATTCGGCATCGAGAGTTTCCTGGGTCTGGATTACGGGAAAACGGCTTGCGCCGCGGAGTGGGGCGCGGCCGGCAGTGTCGTGCCGGCGTGGTTCTCGCAGCAGCCGGCACCGGTGATCCGGGGCTCGTCCGCAGCGATGATGATTTTCGTCAATGCTATACTCCGAAACGAGCCATTTTATCAAAATACGCCTGACACAACGTTTTGGCGACCCGACCACACCGCGTTTGCGACGCCCCAGCAGGCCGCGCAAATCGCCTTCGAACGGTGCGATCGCTTCTGTGCCGAAACGGATCATTACCCATGAGTGCCCTGAAAATCTACAACACGCTGGCGCGTGAAAAAGAGACCTTCGTGCCGATCGAGCAGGGCAAGGTGCGCATGTACGTCTGCGGCATGACGGTGTACGACTATTGCCATCTCGGTCACGCCCGCGTGATGGTGGTGTTCGACATGGTGCAGCGCTGGCTGCGCGCATCCGGCTACGACGTCACCTACGTGCGCAACATCACCGACATCGACGACAAGATCATTGCGCGCGCCGTCGAGCGCGGCGAAACCATCGCCGAGCTGACGCAGCGCTTCATCGCCGCGATGGACGAGGACGCCGCCGCGCTCGGCGTGCAAAAGCCCGATCTGGAGCCGCGCGCGACCGCCTACGTGCCGCAGATGCTGGCGCTGATCGAGGCGCTGGAAAAGAACGGATTGGCCTACCAGGGCGGCGACGGCGACGTCAACTACGCGGTGCGCGGCTTCCCGGCCTACGGCAAGCTGTCCGGCAAGTCGCCGGACGATCTACGCGCCGGCGAACGGGTCGACATCAACGCCGGCAAGCGCGACCCGCTCGACTTCGTGCTGTGGAAGGCGGCCAAGCCGAACGAGCCGAACGAAGTGAAATGGGCGTCGCGCTGGGGCGCCGGCCGTCCCGGCTGGCACATCGAATGCTCGGCGATGTCGTGCGAGCTGCTGGGCGCGCATTTCGACATCCACGGCGGCGGCCAGGACCTGCAGTTCCCGCACCACGAAAACGAAATCGCCCAATCCGAAGGCGCGACCGGCCAGACCTTCGTCAACTACTGGATGCACAACGGTTTCGTGCGCGTCGACAACGAAAAGATGTCGAAGTCGCTCGGCAACTTCTTCACCATCCGCGACGTGCTGCAACGGTACGACCCCGAGGTGGTGCGCTTCTTCATCCTGCGCGCGCACTACCGCAGCCCGCTGAATTATTCCGATGCCCACCTGGACGACGCACGCCACGCGCTGGCGCGGCTGTACACGGCGTTGAAGGAAGTCGCGCCGGATGCTGCGCCGCTGGACCGCAGCGAGGCACATGCGCAGCGCTTCATCGACGCGATGAACGACGACTTCAACACCGCGCAGGCGATTGCGGTGCTGTTCGATTTGGCCAACGAGGTCAACCGCAGCCGCTCGCCGGCGCTGGCACGGCAGCTGCAGCGGCTGGCGGCGCTGCTGGGCCTGTTGGAACGCAGTGCCGACGACTTCCTGAAGGGGCGCGCCGCCGCCGTGGCGGCGGATGAAGAAAAAATCCAGCAGGCGATCGCCGAGCGCGCCGCGGCCAAGAAGAACCGCGATTTCGCTGCCGCCGACCGCATCCGCGCCGAACTGCTGGCGCAGGGCATCGCGCTGGAAGACAAGCCGGGAGGCGTCACCGAATGGCGGCGGGCGTAGCAGGCATGGCGACCTCCTTGCCGCAGACCGGTCCGACCGGCAGCCCGTTCTACTGGGAACAGGCCAAGCTCGAATTGATGAAGCGCGACCGCATCATGAGGAAGCTGATCCCGCAGTTCGGCAACCTGCACCTCGAGCGGCGCGGCGAGCCGTTCACGACCCTGGCACGCTCGATCATCGGCCAGCAGATTTCGGTGAAGGCGGCCGACAGCGTCTGGCAGAAATTTCTGCTGGCCTGCCCGAAATGCACGCCGCTGCAGGTGCTGAAGGCAGGCGATAGCCTGGCCGCGTGCGGACTGTCGCGGCGCAAGGTCGAGTATCTGCTGGACCTGGCCGAGCATTTCCGCGCGCGGCGCGTGCGCGCCGACCGCTGGGTCGACATGGACGACGAGGATGTGATCGCCGAGCTGCAGCAGATTCGCGGCATCGGTCGCTGGACAGCGGAGATGTTTTTGATATTTAATCTGCTCCGCCCGAACATCCTGCCGCTCGACGACCTCGGTTTATTGCGAGGCATCAGCATCAATTATTTTTCCGGCGACCCGGTGTCGCGCAGCGATGCGCGCGAGGTCGCGGCCAACTGGGAGCCGTGGCGTACGGTCGCCACCTGGTACCTGTGGCGCAGCATGGACCCGGCGCCGATGGCGGTCTGACGCCGCGCCGGCCCACCCGCAACGAAAGAAGCACGATGACCAAAACCACTTTTCTATCCTTTGAACAGCCGATCGCCGAGCTGGACGCCAAGATCGAGGAATTGCGCTTCGTGCAAGACGATTCGGCGGTCGACATCTCGGAAGAAATCGAGCGGCTGACGAAGAAGAGTCAGCAGCTGACCAAGGATATCTACGCCAAGCTGACGCCGTGGCAGGTGTCGCAGATCGCGCGCCATCCGCAGCGGCCGTACACGATGGACTACGTGAACGAGATCTTCACCGACTTCCACGAGCTGCACGGCGACCGTACCTATGCCGACGACCTGTCGATCGTCGGCGGGCTGGCGCGCTTCAACGGCCAGGCCTGCATGGTGATCGGCCATCAGAAGGGGCGCGACACCAAGGAGCGCGCGCTGCGCAACTTCGGCATGCCGAAGCCGGAAGGCTATCGCAAGGCGATGCGGCTGATGAAGCTGGCCGAAAAATTCGGCCTGCCGGTGTTTACCTTCATCGATACTCCCGGTGCCTTTCCCGGCATCGACGCCGAAGAACGCGGCCAGTCGGAAGCGATCGGCCACAACCTGTACGTGATGGCGGAACTCAAGGTACCGCTGATCGCCACCATCATCGGCGAGGGCGGTTCCGGCGGCGCGCTGGCGATCGCTGTCGGCGACACCGTGCTGATGCTGCAGTACGCGACCTATTCGGTGATTTCGCCGGAAGGCTGCGCGTCGATCCTGTGGAAGACTTCGGAGCGGGCGTCCGACGCGGCCGACGCGCTCGGCCTGACCGCACACCGGCTGAAGGCGATCAACCTGATCGACAAGATCGTGCATGAACCGCTGGGTGGCGCGCACCGCGATCCGAAGCAGATGGCGGCGATGCTGAAGCGGGCGCTGGCCGACGCGCTGCGCCAGTGGCAGGGCGTCAAGACCAAGGACCTGCTGGCCGCGCGCCACGAAAAGCTGATGAGCTATGGCAAGTTCAAGGAAATCGCCGCGCCGGAATGACCGCGGCGAACTGGACCGCATCTTCGAACGCGCGCTGGAAGACATTCTGGCGCGCGTTTGCATTTGCGCACCCGGCCGCGCGCCGGCGCTCGCGGTCGCCTACAGCGGCGGGCTCGACTCGACGCTGCTGCTGCATCTGGCGCATGCTTTCGCCGCCGCGCGCGGCTTGCCGCTGCATGCGCTGCACATCCATCATGGGTTGAACGACGGCGCCGACGCCTGGCACGCGCATTGCCGCGAACAGGCCCAGCTTTTGGGCGTGCCGTTTCACGCGGCGCAGGTGGCGGTCGACCCGCGTGA
>JBATWJ010000463.1:0-2000 GCA_049672545.1 Burkholderiaceae bacterium | reverse complement strand
CCGGAACCCAGTGGCGTTCGTTTGACCCGCAACGCTGTCCTCGTTGCGGTAGCGGTAAAAAGACGCCGGGTTCCGGCTTGCGCCGGAACGACGGTACAAGCGGTAACGCCGTATCAACACCCGCCTTCCTCAAAAAAAAGGCCGCGCCCGACATGCGGGACGCGGCCTGTTCCGGTCCGGCGGCGTTCGCCGCCCTGCTGCTTCCTATACCGCGTCGGGCCCGGTTTCGCCGGTGCGGATGCGCACCACCTGCTCGACGTTCTGCACGAAGATCTTGCCGTCGCCGATCTTGCCGGTGCGCGCCGCCTTGATCACGGCGTCCACCACGTTGTCGACCGCGCCGTCATCGACCACCACCTCGACCTTCACCTTCGGCAGGAAATCGACCACGTATTCGGCGCCACGGTACAGCTCGGTATGGCCCTTCTGGCGGCCGAAGCCCTTGACTTCGGTGACCGTCAGGCCGGCGACGCCGACCTCGGCCAGCGCCTCGCGCACTTCGTCGAGCTTGAAAGGTTTGATGATCGCAGTGACTTGCTTCATGAACACTCCTAAAAAATAAAGCGGGACAATTTCCCACTACAGCATTTTCGGTAACAGGCGAAGGCTACCGCGTCGGCGCCCGATTTTCCAGTTACTCGAGGAATTTCGACGTCATCGGATAGCGCCAATCGCGTCCGAACGCGCGATGCGTGACGCGGATGCCGACCGGCCCCTGGCGCCGCTTGTATTCGCTGTTCTTGATCAGCCGCGTCACCCGCGCGACGTCGGCTTCCGCGTAGCCGGCGGCGACGATCTCGGCCACGCTCTGGTTTTCCTCGACGTAGCGCTGCATGATCGCATCCAGGATTTCATAGGCGGGTAGCGAATCCTGGTCGGTCTGGTCGGGCCGCAGCTCGGCGGACGGCGCGCGCGTCAGGATGCGCTCCGGAATCACCTGCGACAGCGTGTTGCGATAGTTGCACAGCCGATACACCAGCGTCTTGGCGATGTCCTTCAGCGGCGCGAAACCGCCGGCCATGTCGCCGTACAGCGTGCAGTAGCCGACCGCGACCTCGCTCTTGTTGCCGGTGGTCAGCACCATGTCGCCGAACTTGTTCGACAGCGCCATCAGGATCGTCCCGCGGATGCGCGCCTGGATGTTTTCTTCGGTGACGTCTTCCGCCAGACCGGCAAACTGCGGCGCCAGTGCGGCGCGGAAGGCGTCGAAGCAGCCGGCGATCGCGATCTCTTCGTAGCGCACGCCGATCCGGGCCGCCATGTCGCGCGAATCCAGCCAGGAAATCTCCGCTGTGTACGGCGACGGCAGCATCACCGTGCGCACCCGCTGCGGCCCCAGCGCATCGGCGGCGATCGTCACCGCCAGCGCCGAGTCGACGCCGCCCGACAGGCCGATGATGACGCCTGGAAAGCCGTTCTTGCCGACATAGTCGCGCACCCCCAGTACCAGCGCCTGGTAGACCTCGGCCTCGATCGACTGCGGTGCCGGCAGCGGCTGCGGCAGCGGCCGCGCGCCGTCGAATTCGACGATGCAAAAATCCTCCTGCGCATGCGCCAGCTGCGCGCAGATCTGGCCGGCGCCATCCATCACGAAGGAATTGCCATCGAACAGCAGCTCGTCCTGGCCGCCGACCAGGTTCACATAGACCGCCGCCATCCCCTGCGCGACCACGTGGTTGCGCATCGCATCCTGACGCACGTGCTGCTTGCCCATATGGAACGGCGAACCGTTCAGCACCAGCAGCACCTGCGCGCCGGCGGCAGCGGCGCGCGCCGGCGCGCGCGGATACCAGGTGTCTTCGCAGATGTTGATGCCGAAGCGCACGCCGCCGACCTCGAACACGAACGGCGTGTCGGACGGCGAAAAATAGCGCCGCTCGTCGAACACATCGGCGTTCGGCAACTCATACTTGCAATAGGTGCCGAGCACCTGGCCGTCGCCCAGCACCGAAGCGGCATTGCGGCGTGCGCCGCCGGCCGCCAGCGGATGGCCGACCACC
>JBATWJ010000462.1:0-10221 GCA_049672545.1 Burkholderiaceae bacterium | reverse complement strand
GCTCGCCGCCGCCACGGCGCGCGCGCTGGCGCCATTCGGCGACGTCGCCGGCTGCGCACCGCTGCCGGCATTTTTCCATGTGTTCACGCATTTCCGGCTGCGCATCGCGCCCTACCGCGTCAGCCTGGCGCGGCGCCTCGACCTGGCCGCCGAGGCGGGCCACGTCTGGTACGACGGTACCCGCTTGGCCGAGGCGCCGCTGCCGGCGCCGGTGCGCAAGCTGCTGGAGCGGGCGCTGCTTGCCGCCTGAACCACCGCGTGATTCTTACTCGACCGCTTCGGTCCGGTTTCGACCGAGCTGCTTGGCGCGATACAGCGCGGCATCGGCGCGCGCGATCAGCGTCGTGATGTCTTCGCCGGCGCGATACTGGGTGACGCCGGCCGAGATCGAGATGTGCGGCTGCGGCAGGATCGAGGTGAAGTCCAGCTGGTGCGCGCGCTCGCGCAGCCGTTCGGCGTGCATCAGCGCCCCTTTCAGGTCGGTGTCCGGCAGAATCTTCATGAACTCGTCGCCGCCGTAGCGGCCCAGGATGTCGCTGCTGCGGATCGAGTGGCGCGCCATCTGCGCGAAGCGGCGCAGCACCGTGTCGCCGGCCAGGTGGCCGCTCTGGTCGTTGACGGTCTTGAAATGGTCGATGTCGAGCAGGCACAGGCAGAACGGTTCCGACGACAGCGCCGCGCGCAGCCGCGCCTGCTCCAGCTCGACCTGCAGCTGGCGCCGGTTCGGCAATCCGGTCAGTTCGTCGCGGCTGGCCTTTTCCTCGTAGTGTTCGAGCTGGTAGCGTGTGATTTCCAGCACCTTGCGCAGCTTGCGGATCTGGCTGCTGGTGGCGATGATGGCCGGCAGCGCCACCATCAGCACGAACCATTGCGTCAGGTCCAGGCGGAAGGTCGGCGGGTAGGCGTCGTGGTAGGCACGCCCCAGGATCAGCAGCAGGTAGGCGGCCAGGAAGGCCATCGACAGCAGTGCCAGCGCGGTGGTCGTCAGGTTGAAGGCGCCGTACAGGAACACGATCAGTACCGCGGGGCCCAGCGCCACCTGGGTGGCGCGGTCGAGATAGGCGATCACGCCCAGGATCGCCAGCGCGGCGGCCGTCTGCGGCAGCGTCAGGTCGGGTTCGGCAAAGCGCGCATTCCAGCCGAACCGGAACACGCAATAGAAACAGGTCGCGTGCGCCGCCACCAGGAACGCCGCCCACAGCACCACTTCCAGCGCGACACCCTGCGTTTGCCGATACAGGAACAACAGCGTCAGCAGATACGCCAGCAGCACCAGGCTCAGATGGGAAATCTTCTGCAGCGGCGAAGCGGCGCTGGCGCGTCTGCGGTTCAGGGGTGGTGGCGACATGGCCTCCGGAATCATCAAATTTTCGTGCGGCGCATGTCGCATCTGGGAAAAGGCGGGCGGTCGGAATGACCGGAAACAATTCCGGTTGTACGCGAACGCAGGCTGTCGTTTCTTGCGACAAAACAACAATTGGCCAGAAGGATTTGCCATCCGGAACCGGCGTGGCGCGAGCGGGGAGTAACGCGGCGGGGAAAGGGCGGCAGCGACGCCGGGACAGAGGCTTACAGAATGCGGTGCTGGCGCAGATAGCGGTCGACGATCTCCAGCCGGCTGCCGGGGTCATCCAGCTCTAGAAGCTTTTGCCGCGCCTTGGTCGGGATCGGCAGGAGCTCGCACCAGCGGTCGGCCACCCAGCCGGCATCGTCCAGTCGCAGCGGGCGCGCGAACGGGCTTTGATAGCCGGGCTCGTCCGCTGCGCCCTTGCGGTCGATGTCCTCGATCACCAGCCGCAGGGTGGCGGCGCAACTGGCGTGGGCCGCAGATACCGGCTGCGGTGCCGGTTCCGGCAGCAATTCGATGCGGGCTTCCAACCGCTGGCTGGAGGTGCGCTGCTCGACGATCCTAAAGCGCAGGCCGCCGCGCGCGCACACGGTCAGGATGCCGTCCGGCCGCATGTCCCAGTCGCTGATGTGGGCCAGGCAGCCGACGCTTTCCGGTTCCGCCACGGCGCCGGTTTCCAGGCCGCTGCGGATCAGCACCACGCCGAACGGCGCCGCGGTTTTCATGCAGGCGCCGATCATGTCGATGTAGCGGGTCTCGAAGATTTTCAGCGGTAGCATGCCATCCGGGAACAGCACTGCGTGCAGCGGAAACAGCGGCAGCCAGGGAGCGTCGGCGGGCATGGTCAGGTTGCGCGGGAAAGAAGGGAAGGAAAGCCGGCCGCGGCAGCGCGCCGGCTAGTCAAGTTCGCGATGGCGGCGCACCACCCGCTCGACCGGCTGGAAATACCGCGCCAGCCGCTCGACCATGTACACCGAGCGGTGCTGGCCGCCGGTGCAGCCGATGGCGACGGTCAGGTAGCTGCGGTTGTCGTTCTTGAACGCGGGCAGCCATTTTTCGACGAAGCCGCGGATATCGCGCTCCATCTCGGCCGCCATCGGCAGTGCGTCGAGGAATTCGATCACCGGTGCATCGCGCCCGGTCAGCGGGCGCAGCCGCAGATCGTAGAACGGGTTCGGAATCATGCGCACGTCGAACACCAGGTCGGCGTCCAGCGGTACGCCGAACTTGAACGCAAACGACACGAACAGCACGGTCAGCGGCGCGCGCTCGCTGGCGACGAATTCCTTGATCCACTGGCGCAGCTTGTTGGCCGACAGGCCGGAGGTGTCGATCACGTGGCCGAGCTCCTTGACCGCGTCCAGCATATCGCGCTCCTGCAGGATGCATTCGGTCAGGGTCAGGCGGTCGGCCGGATTCTGGCCCGGGCGCAGCCGGTGCGACAGCGGGTGGCTGCGCCGGGTTTCGGAATAGCGGGTGATCAGGGTCTCGGTCTTGGCGGTCAAGAACAGCACGCGCACGTCGTGCCCCTGTTCGCGCAGCCATTGCACGTCGGACGGCAGGCCGGCCAGCGAATCGGCGCTGCGGGCGTCGGTCGCCACCGCCAGCATCTGCGCGCCTTCGCGGATGCGGGTCGCCACCAGTTCGCGCAGCAGCGTCGGCGGCAGGTTGTCGACACAGAAGTAGCCGGCGTCCTCCAGCACGTTCAGCGCCACCGTCTTGCCCGAGCCGGAAATCCCGGTGATGAGAATGATCCGCATCCGGTCATGATACCGCATGGTCGCGCCGGCGGCCGGCGCATGCGGCATTCGCTATTGGCCGTCCATTTCGCGCCGCTGACGCTCCATGAAATCGGCAAGCGTGTCGATGCCGCGCAACTGCAGGATGGTGTTGCGCACCGCCGCCTCCAGCAGCACCGCCAGGTTGCGGCCGGCGGCCACCGGGATCACCACCTTGCGCACCGGCAGGCCGAGCACTTCCTGGGTTTGCGGGTCGACCGGCAGCCGCTCGTAGTTTTCCTCCAGCGAGCCGCGCCGCACCAGGTGCACGATCAGCTTCAGCCGCATCTTGCGACGCACCGCGGTTTCGCCGAAGATGGTTTTGATATCGAGCAGGCCGAGGCCGCGCACCTCCAGCAGGTTCTGCAGCAGCGGCGGGCAGCGGCCTTCGATCATGTCGGGCGCGATGCGCGCGAATTCGACCGCGTCGTCGGCCACCAGCCCGTGGCTGCGCGAGATCAGCTCCAGCCCCAGTTCGCTTTTTCCGAGGCCCGATTCGCCGGTGATCAGCACGCCGACGCCCAGCACGTCCATGAATACGCCGTGCATCGTCACGCGCTGCGCCAGCTTCTTGGACAGGTAGACGCGCAGGTAGTCGATCACCTGGGCCGCCGGCAGCGGCGTCGAAAACAGCGCGATGTTCTTTTCGTCGGCCATCGCCAGGATGTCGGCCGGCGCTTCCAGGCCCTGCGCGATGATGAAGGCGGGCGGCTCGCCGGCCACCAGCTCGGCGGTCTGATAGGCGCGCGAGGCCGGCGACAGGCGCCGGTAGTACTCGATTTCCTGGTGGCCGAACACTTGCAGGCGGCCGGGGTGGATCAGGTTCAGGTGGCCGACCTGGTCGGCGGCGGACGCGGCGTCGCCGAGGATCAGGCGCTCGCCGCCGGAAAAGCCGGCGAACCAGCCGAGCGCCAGCGTCTCGCGGTTATCGTCGTACAGCTGCTGGATCGACAGGGAAGTGGGAGCGGGCATGGGCGGCGGCCGGTGACGGCGGAAGGGAAATAGGGCGGCAGGCGGGCGGCGCCGCGGCCGGCATGCTAGCCGAACTTCAGCGCGCGCGGCTGCCAGTTGACCAGGCGCGCATGGACCGCGGCCGGATCGGTCTCGCGCGCCAGCGCGGCGCGGAATTCGTCATCGGAAAACATTTCGGCGATCTCGGACAGGATTTCCAGATGGTGCTGGGTCACGTGGTCCGGGATCAGCAGGAAGATCAGCAAGCTGACCGGCAGCCCGTCCGGCGATTCGAACGGGATCGGCTCGCGCAGATGGATGAAGGCCGCCAGCGGCGCCTTCAGGCCCTTGATGCGGCCGTGCGGCACCGCCACCCCATGCCCGAGCCCGGTCGAGCCGAGCCGTTCGCGCGCGAACAGGTTGTCGGACACGGTCGAACGCGCGATGCCGCAATTGTTTTCGAAGATCAGTCCAGCCTGCTCGAACGCACGCTTCTTGCTGGAGACTTCCAGATCCAGCACGACGTTTTTCGGCGACAGGATGCTAGCGAGATGGGTCATGATGCCATGGTGCAGTGCACAAAACATTCGTTCGAGCCAGATTATAGGCCAGTTCGCCGCCGCCGCCAGCGGTGGGTAACCGATGTTTGATTTTACTCCGGAGCGGGCGTGACGGCGCTGCTGCGGATGAGCTGTGGCAGTTTATAGAGTTGGGGAGTATTTTTAAAACCGCACGTCCGACCTCCGGGAATGGATGATTTTTAATCATACACCCTAGTAGTATAGGGGTTCGCCCGGTGTTACTGGCGCGCATTGCGCAGGTTCGGCGGCCGCCCGCCGCTGGTGAAATTGCTGCGCCAGGGATTGATGTCGAGGCCGCCGCGGCGCGTGTAGCGCGCATGCACCGCCAGCTTCTGCGGCCGGCAGCGCTGCAGGATGTCGACGAAGATGCGCTCGACGCACTGCTCGTGGAATTCGTTGTGCTCGCGGAAGCCAATCAGGTAGCGCAGCAGCCCCTCCTGGTTGATCGGCGCGCCGACGTAATGGATCTGCACGCTGCCCCAGTCCGGCTGGCCGGTCACCAGGCAGTTCGACTTCAAGAGGTGCGACACCAGCGTTTCCTCGACGATCGCCTCCGGCTCGGCATGCAGCAGCTGCGGGTCGGGCTGGTAGGCGTCGACCTCGATGTCGAGCCGGTCCAGCAGCAGGCCGTCCAGTTCGCCCATCTTCAGGCTGCCGAAATCGGCCGGCAGCACCAGCTCGATCTGCACCGGCGCGCCGAAGCCGGCCGACAGGTCGGCGCGCAACAGCTCCAGCAGCGCCTCGGTGCCGGCCAGCCGGGTCTGGTTGAACGAATTCAGGTACAGCTTGAACGATTTCGATTCGATGATGTTGGGCGAGTCGGCCGGCACCGTGATGGTCGCGATCGCCAGCTGCGGCTTGCCGCGCAGGTTCAGCCACGAGATTTCATAGGCGTTCCAGACGTCGATGCCGAAGAACGGCAGCGTGCCGTGGATACCCAGCTGCTCGCGCTTGGGCTGGCGCGAGATTGGAAACAGCAGCGAGGGTTCGTAGCGGGTGACGTATTGTGCCGGCCGGCCGAGCGGCGATTGGTCTGGCGTGGGAAAGCTGTCCATGGCGGGAAAATGCGGAAAACGCCATTTTGACAGGTTTCGCCGGCGCCGATGGCGGCCAGGCGCGGCGGCGGGCGCGTTGTCACGGCTGATTGTTGCCGCAAAAAAAGTCATTCCACCAGTAAAAAGTGATAGCATTTGCAGCCCGCCGTCCCGACTTGCGCCGCTCTACCCGAGGCTCTGCCGCTGCGGTCGGCGCGAGCCCCCACCTGCCCCCAGCGATCCTGGCTCCAGAAGCGCGCGCTCGCAGTACCCCCTATTCATTAAAGGAACGATCTTGAAATACGCCAGTCTGGATGACTTTCTCGCCATGGTCGCGGCGCGCGATCCCAATCAACCGGAATTTCTGCAGGCGGTCAAGGAAGTCATGGCCAGCTTGTGGCCGTTTATTCGCGCCAATCCGAAGTACGCCGAACACGGCTTGCTGGAGCGCCTGGTCGAGCCGGAGCGCGTGATCCAGTTCCGCGTATCGTGGGTCGATGACCGCGGCCAGACCCAGGTCAACCGCGCCTTCCGCGTCCAGCACAATTCGGCGATCGGCCCGTTCAAGGGCGGCATGCGCTTCCACCCGTCGGTCAACCTGTCGATCCTGAAGTTCCTCGGCTTCGAGCAGACCTTCAAGAATGCGCTGACCACGCTGCCGATGGGCGGCGGCAAGGGCGGCTCCGACTTCGACCCGAAGGGCAAGAGCGACGGCGAAGTGATGCGCTTCTGCCAGGCGCTGATGCTGGAGCTGTACCGCCATCTGGGCTCCAACACCGACGTGCCGGCCGGCGACATCGGCGTCGGCGCGCGCGAAGTCGGCTTCATGGCCGGCATGATGAAGAAGCTGTCGAACGACGCCTCCTGCGTGTTCACCGGCAAGGGCATCGCCTATGGCGGCAGCCTGATGCGGCCGGAGGCGACCGGCTACGGCACCGTGTATTTCGCCGAGCAGATGCTGCGCCGGATCGGCAAGTCGTTTGCCGGCATGACGGTGTCGGTGTCCGGCTCCGGCAACGTCGCCCAGTACGCGGTCGAAAAGGCGATGGAAATGGGCGCCAGGGTGATCACGGTGTCGGATTCCGGCGGCACCGTCCATGACCCCGACGGCTTCGACCAGGAAAAGCTGGATGCGCTGCTGGAACTGAAGAACGTGCAGCGCGGCCGCCTCGACCAGTTCGCCAGGCAGTTCAAGCTGCAGTACGAGGCCGGCAAGAAGCCGTGGCACATCCCGACCCAGATCGCGCTGCCGTGCGCGACGCAGAACGAACTCGACGGCGAGGATGCGAAGACGCTGGTGAAAAACGGCGTGGTGTGCGTGGCCGAAGGCGCCAACATGCCGTCGACGCTGGACGCGGTCGACGTGTTCCTGAAGGGCGGCACGCTGTACGCGCCGGGCAAGGCCAGCAACGCCGGCGGCGTTGCCACCTCGGGCCTGGAAATGTCGCAGAACGCGCTGCGCCTGTCGTGGCGCCACGCCGAAGTCGACGAGCGGCTGCACGCGATCATGAAGGACATCCACGAGAACTGCGTCAGCCACGGCAAGCAGGCCGACGGCAGCGTCAACTACGTCGACGGCGCCAACATCGCCGGCTTCGTCAAGCTCGGCGACGCGATGCTGGCACAGGGGACCTACTGATCCGGCGGTGCGCCGGCGGCACCAGCACCCCAAACGAAAACGCAGCGGCTGTCCGCTGCGTTTTTTTATGGTGGATGCGGCAGCCTAGCCGAGGAACAGCCGGTAAGCCGGATTCGCGCTTTCGTCCAGATGCGGATAGCCGAGCGTGGCGAGGAATTGGCGGAACGCCTTCATGTCCTTCTTCGGCACCTGCAGGCCGACCAGGATGCGGCCGACGTCGCCGCCCTCGTTGCGGTAGTGAAACAGCGAAATGTTCCAGTTTGGCGCCAGGCTGTCCAGAAAACGCATCAAGGCGCCCGGCCGTTCCGGGAATTCGAAGCGGTACAACAGTTCGTCGGCCAGTTCCGGATTCTTGCCGCCGGCCAGATGGCGCAGGTGCAGCTTGGCCAGTTCGTCATGCGTCAGGTCGAGCGTCGGGAAGCCATGCTTTTCGAAGTTCTTCGTGATCTTCACCGATTCGTCGCGGTTCGAGATCTGGATGCCGACGAACACGTGGGCTTCCTGGCGGTCGGTCATCCGGTAGTTGAACTCGGTGACGCTGCGCGGGCCGACCAACTGGCAGAAGCGCTTGAAGCTGCCGCGCTCCTCCGGCATCGTCACCGCGAACAGCGCTTCGCGCGCCTCGCCGACTTCGGCGCGATCGGCGACGAAGCCGAGGCGGTCGAAATTCATGTTGGCGCCGCTGGCGATCGTCACCAGCGATTCGTTCTTCAGCGGCTTCTTGCCGGCGGCGGCGCGCTCGATGTAGGCCTTGGCGCCGGCGATCGCCAGCGCGCCGGACGGCTCCAGGATGCTGCGCGTATCCTGGAACACGTCCTTCAATGCGGCGCAGACGGCGTCGGTATCGACCGTGATCACGTCGTCGACCAGCTGTTTGGCCAGCCGGAAGGTTTCCTCGCCGACCAGCTTGACCGCGGTGCCGTCGGCGAACAGGCCGACGTCCGGCAGCGTCACGCGCCGGCCGGCCTTCAGGCTCTTGGCCATCGCATCGGAATCGACGGTCTGCACGCCGATGATCCGGATCTCGGGCCGCACCGCCTTGATGTAGGCGGCGATGCCGGCGATCAGGCCGCCGCCGCCGATCGCGCAGAACACCGCGTGGATCGGCTGCGGATGCTGGCGCAGGATTTCCATCGCGATCGTGCCCTGGCCGGCGATCACGTACGGGTCGTCGAACGGATGCACGAAGGTCAGCTTGTGCTTCTTTTCCAGCGCCAGCGCGTGCTTGTAGGCGTCGGAATACGAGTCGCCGGCCAGCACCACCTCGCCGCCGCGCGCGCGCACCGCGTCGACCTTGACGGTCGGCGTGGTGGTCGGCATCACGATCACCGCGCGGCAGCCGAGCACCGAGGCCGACAGCGCCACGCCCTGCGCATGGTTGCCGGCCGACGCGCAGATCACGCCGCGCTTCAGCTGTGCCGGCGTCAGGTGCGCCATCTTGTTGTAGGCGCCGCGCACCTTGAAGCTGCGCACGTTTTGCATGTCTTCGCGCTTGAAGTAGACGCGGTTGCCGAGCCGCTGCGACAGCGTCGGCGCCAGGTCGAGCGGGGTTTCGACGGCGACGTCGTAGACGCGGGCGGTCAGGATCTTCTGCAGATAGTCGGTGGTCATCGGGTGGGGGCGGTGAAGGGAGCGGCGCGCCGGCGGCGGCTTGCCCGCGGATAATTATAATGGAGCAGCTTGCCGCGCCGCAGCACCGGCTGCGCGCCGCCGATTCCCGCCGATTCCCGCCTTTTCCCGACCCTGCCCGCCTACGCATGAGTTCCGCCCTCGAATCCGCCGTCCTCTGGCTGCTGGCCGTGCTGGCAGTGCCGAACGTCGGCCTGATGGCGGTGTTCCTGGTCAGCACGCTGTCGGCGACGCTGCTGCCGATCGGCTCGGAGCCGACCGTGTTCGCCGTCATCAAGGCCAACCCGGCGCTGCTGTGGCCGGCGCTGGCGGTTGGGACGCTCGGCAATACGCTGGGCGGCGCGATCGGCTACGGCATGGGCTACGGGGCCAGCCGCGTCTGGCTGCGCGAGCGCGAAAGCCGCTGGTTCGGCTGGCTGCGGCGCTTCGGCGCCAGGACGCTGCTGCTGTCCTGGGTGCCGGGGGTCGGCGATCCGCTGTGCTCGCTGGCCGGCTGGCTGAAGCTGCCGTTCTGGCCCTGCGTCGGCTACATGGCGCTTGGCAAGTTCCTGCGTTATGCGCTGCTGACCTGGGCGCTCTTGGCGGTACCGGACGGTTTCTGGCGCCGGCTGCTGGATTGGCTGTGAACGTGGCGGATTCGGACCGCTATGGATACTGGGTAGGGCATTTTTGAAACCGAAGGATGGATCCCCGGAATGGCCCGTTTTTTCAGCATACTCCCGACTTTCTGGGTTTTTTCCGGTGCCGCAGCGGTTTCGTCGGTCGCCGGCGCGGCAAGCGGCTGGGCTTCATGGCACAAGGCAATCCGTTAAAATGTCCGATTACCGCAAGTCCCACCCTTTCTTCCCCGATGAACGCTCCCGTCCAACCCGAAGCCCTGCTTGCCGCCGCGCCGGAAGAATCCGGCACCGCCCGCGTGCGCGAAATCCCGTACAACTACACTTCGTTCTCGGACCGTGAAATCGTCATGCGCCTGCTCGGCGACGAGGCCTGGGGGCTGCTGGAAGAGCTGCGCGGCAAGCGCCAGACCGGCCGCTCGGCGCGCATGCTGTTCGAAGTGCTGGGCGACATCTGGGTGGTGCGGCGCAATCCCTACCTGCAGGACGATCTGCTGGACAATCCGAAGCGGCGCGCGGCGCTGATCGAGGCGCTGGAACACCGGCTGAACGAGGTCGAGAAGCGCCGCCTGCAGACCAACCTCGGCGAGCCGGACGACGCCGGCAGCCGCGAGCGCAGCGCCAACGTCGAGGCGCTGCTGCGC
>JBATWJ010000461.1:0-3653 GCA_049672545.1 Burkholderiaceae bacterium | reverse complement strand
GGCCGCCGGCATCACCGGCACCGCGGGCACTACCACCGCCGGCGGGCTGACCGGCAGCGCCACCGCGCCGGTGGCATAGATGGCGCCGGCCGGCAGCAACGGCACGATCAGCAGCGCGACGATGTTGATGATCTTGATCAGCGGGTTGATCGCCGGGCCGGCGGTGTCCTTGTACGGATCGCCGACGGTATCGCCGGTGACCGCCGCCTTGTGCGCTTCGGAACCCTTGCCGCCGTGGTTGCCGTCCTCGATGTACTTCTTGGCGTTGTCCCAGGCGCCGCCGCCGGTGGTCATCGAGATCGCCACGAACAGCCCGGTGACGATGGTACCCATCAAGAGGCCGCCCAACGCCGCCGGCCCCAGCAGCAGGCCGACCGCGATCGGCACCACCACCGGCAGCAGCGAAGGCACGATCATTTCCTTGATCGCCGAACTGGTCAGCATGTCGACCGCCTTGTCGTATTCCGGCTTGCCGCTACCGTCCATGATGCCCTTGATGTCGCGGAACTGGCGCCGCACCTCGATCACCACCGCGCCGGCGGCGCGCCCGACCGCTTCCATCGCCATCGCGCCGAACAGGTAGGGAATCAAACCGCCGATGAATAGGCCGACGATCACCATCGGGTTCGACAGGTCGAAGGTGACCATCTTGCCGACCGATTCCAGCGCATGCGTGTAGTCAGCGAACAGCACCAGCGCCGCCAGCCCGGCGGAGCCGATCGCGTAGCCCTTGGTGACCGCCTTGGTGGTGTTGCCAACCGCGTCCAGCGGGTCGGTGATGGCGCGTACCGAATCCGGCATGCCGGACATTTCGGCGATGCCGCCGGCGTTGTCGGTGATCGGGCCGTAGGCGTCGAGCGCGACGATGATGCCGGCCATCGACAGCATCGCCGTGGCGGCGATCGCGATGCCGTACAGGCCGCCCAGCCAGTACGACGACAGGATCGCCGCGCACACCGCGATCACCGGCCAGGCGGTAGCCTTCATCGACACGCCGAGGCCGGCGATGATGTTGGTGCCGTGGCCGGTGGTCGAAGCCTGGGCGATGTGGCGCACCGGCTTGAATTCGGTGCCGGTGTAGTACTCGGTGATGTAGACCATCAGCCCGGTCAGCACGATGCCGATCACGGCCGAGCCCATCATCGGCACGCGCATCGCTTCCGGCAGCACCAGCCAGGTGACCATCGCGAAGCCGATCAGCGACAGGATTGCCGCCCACCACAGGCCGGTGTACAGCGCCGACATGATCTTCTTGCCGGGCTTGGCCTTGACCATCGCGCAGCCGATGATCGAGGCGATGATGGAGACCCCGCCCAGCAGCAGCGGATACAGCGCCGCCTGCATTTCATAGCCGGTGACCATCAGCGTCCCCAGCAGCATGGTGGCGATCAGCGTCACCACATAGGTTTCGAACAGGTCGGCCGCCATGCCGGCGCAGTCGCCGACGTTGTCGCCGACGTTGTCGGCGATCACCGCCGGGTTGCGCGGATCGTCCTCGGGGATGCCGGCCTCGACCTTGCCGACCAGGTCGGCGCCAACGTCGGCGCCCTTGGTGAAGATGCCGCCGCCGAGCCGGGCGAAAATCGAGATTAGCGATGCGCCGAAGGCCAGCCCGATCAGCGGCTTGATCACGTCATGCAGCGTGACCGTGATGCCGGCGCCGTGCGGCGCCGCCACCGTCAGGAACCAGAAGAAGATCGCCACACCCAAAAGGCCCAGTCCGACCACCAGCATGCCGGTGATGGCGCCGCCGCGGAAGGCGACGTCGAGTGCTTCGTTCATGCCCTTGGTGGCCGCCTGCGCGGTACGCACGTTGGCGCGCACCGAGACGTTCATGCCGATGAAACCGCAGGCGCCGGACAGTACGGCACCGACCAGGAAGCCCATCGCGGTGACGAAGCCCAGCCCCGGCACGATGGCGATGACGATGAACAGCACCACGCCGACGATGGCGATGGTGCGGTACTGACGCGCCAGATAGGCGGCGGCGCCGGTCTGCACCGCAGCCGCGATTTCCTGCATTCGGGCGTTGCCGGCATCCTGCTTCAGGATCCAGCTGCGCGACATCAGACCGTAGATGACGGCGATGGCGCCGCACACCACGGCGAACACTATCCCTGCTGCCATATTCTCTCCTCCTTGTTGTCATATCCAAGCAAAAACACCCACCGAACACCACGGTGGCGCCGCTGCCGGCGCCGCCGTCAATCGCGTTGCCGCCGTCGTTGCGACGGCGCACTGCAGAATTCTTCGCTGGCCTACTTGAACTTGACTACCAGGACTGGCCGGGTCCGCCGCTGCCCGTCATGCGTTGCGGGCGATCGTCGCGGCTGCTAGGGATAAAAAAAGCGGACACGAGGTCCGCTTCACGTCATTCCGTCAGTGCGGCAAAGGCACTGTCGCGGATGGCCTCGACCGGGCCGACGCCGCTGATCTTGCGGTATTTGGGCGCCCCCGGCTGGCCGGAGCTGGCCCATTTGCCGTAATAGTCGAGCAACACTTCGGTCTGCTCGTGGAATACCGCCAGCCGCTTCTTGACCGTTTCCTCGCGGTCGTCGTCGCGCTGGATCAGCGCTTCGCCGGTAACGTCGTCCCGTCCTTCGGCCTTCGGCGGATTGAACTTGACGTGGTAGGTACGGCCCGACGGCAGGTGCACGCGGCGCCCGCTCATGCGCTCGATGATTTCGCTGTCCGGCACTTCGATTTCCAGCACGTAGTCGATGGTGACACCGGCGTCCTTCATCGCCTCGGCCTGCGGAATGGTGCGCGGGAAACCGTCGAACAGGTAGCCGTTGGCGCAGTCCGGCTCCTTCAGCCGGTCCTTGACCAGGCCGATGATGATGTCGTCCGACACCAGGCCGCCGGCATCCATCACCTTCTTGGCTTCGATGCCGAGCGGGCTGCCGGCCTTGACCGCGGCACGCAGCATGTCGCCGGTGGAGATTTGCGGGATGTTGAATTTTTCCTTGATGAAAGTGGCCTGCGTGCCCTTGCCGGCACCAGGCGCTCCTAGCAGGATGAGGCGCATGCTGTTTCCTAGAACGAGTTTTTGAATTTTGTGCGGCGGCCGCTGCGAAAAGCGTCCGCGAAAAAGCGCCCTGCGCGGCGCTCGAATTGTACGAAACTTACCACAGATTGCCGCCGCTCCGGAGCCCGAGCCGTGATTTCCGGCAAGATTTCCAGCGTTTCAGCGGTCGAAATGGCGCCGCACCCGCGCCAGGTCCTGCGCGGTGTCGACGCCGCCGGCCGGCGCGCCGGCGGCGATGTGGACCGCGATCGGATGGCCGTGCCACAGCGCGCGCAGTTGCTCCAGTGCTTCGGCCTGCTCCAGCGGTGCCGGCGCCAGCGTCGGATAGGCCTGCAGGAAGGCGTTGCGGAATGCGTACAACCCGATGTGGCGCAGGCCGGCATAGCCAGCCGGCAGCGCCTCGCGCGTCTGCGCGAAGCCGTCGCGGTGCCACGGGATCGGCGCCCGCGAAAAATACAGCGCGCGGCCATGGCGGTCCAGCACTACCTTCACTACGTTGGGGTCGAAGAATTCGGCGGCGCCGGTGATCGGATGCGCGGCAGTGGCCATCGGCACGTCGGGGCCGATGGCGGCGGCGGTGGCGGCGATCAGCGCCGGCTCGATCAGCGGCTCGTCGCCCTGCACG
>JBATWJ010000460.1:0-8456 GCA_049672545.1 Burkholderiaceae bacterium | reverse complement strand
CGGTGATCGCGTTTTTTGCCGGGCTGAAACGGCTGGGCGCGTCGCTGTCGGCGATGCTGTCGACGCTGGAGCCGGTAGTCACGGTCGGCCTGGCCGGCTGGCTGCTGGCGGAATCGCTGGCCGGCTGGCAGTGGCTGGGCGGCGTGCTGACGCTGGCCGGCGTGCTGTGGCTGGCCGCCGGCAAGGATGCGCCGGCCGCGCAAACGGAGCCGGCGCGCGCATGAAAAAGCCCGTTCGCGCGGAACGGGCTTGGATTTGGGCAGGGGAGCGGCTCAGTGATGGCGGGTCGGGCTTTTCACGGCTTCCTTCGCATCGCCGGCAGTTTTCTGCATTTTTCCGGCCGCCTGCTTGCCGAGGCCCTTGGCTTCCTGCTCGCGGCTGCCGACCATTTTCCCGGCGCCTTCCTGTACCTTGCCCGCGGCCTGTTTGGCGGTGCCCTTGACTTGGTCCTTGTTCATGCTCAGCCTCTCATCGTGGTTAAAAGAACAACTGCAGATATAAGAGGGAAGCGCCGGCGCTAAGTTCAATGGATTTTTCAGCAGGTGGAAGAGGGAGTGCATGTGATGGACCGGCGACCGGCGTCCCGAGGAGCGGGAGGCAATGCGCCGCTGCTCACATGACCATCGTAACGGGATGTCCTTATATATAGTGCGGCCGGCGGCTTCGATAAAAATTACGCGCTACAACATCCAGCCTCGCAAAGACCGCCGAACCGCATATTTTCCGCCCGTGCCGGTGATGATCGACGGCCGGGTGCTGTTCGGGCCAGGTGTATGCCGCCAGCCATCCGTTGGCCGCAGCTGAGCGGTGCAGCGTTCTGGAGAGCGGGCGGTGACAATCGGCGACGACGTATGGATCGGCGGCGGCAGCGTGATCTGCCCGGGCGTGACGATCGGCGCGCGCCCGGTGATCGCCGCCGGCAATCCGTGCCGGGTGCTGCGCGCTGGCGGCGGCTGAAGGCCCGAAAACGACGATCCCCTCGCGGCCGTACGACCGGGAGGGGATCGGGAATCGGCGCTGCCGGGCGTTTCTACAGCGCGGCGACCTGATCGTTGTCGGCTTGCGACTGCTTCGGCGTGAGCTCGGTGCGGTTGTTTTCCGCTTCGGTCGGCAGCGTCTCGGCGGCCGGCGCGGCCGGCTTCGGCGCGGCGCGCGCGGTGGTGACGGTCGGCACCTTCTTGCCGGTGGCAACATCCTTCAGGCGCCGGTATTCGGCCAGCACCTTGGAGCCATAGCCGGAATCGCTGTCGAAGGCGGCGGCGCCGACGTACATCTTCAGGCCGGCCTCGACCGAGCCGCCGCGCGTCATGTAGTCCTTCAGGATCAGCGAGCCGACCTTGATGTTGGCGACCGGGTTCAGTGCCGCCTTGACGCCGCCCAGGTTCTCGAACTTGTCGTGATGCACCTTGGCCATCACCTGCATCAGCCCCTGCGCGCCGACCGGGCTTTCGGCGAACGGATTGAGGCCGGATTCGATCGCCATCACGGCCAGGATCAGCAGCGGATCGAGCTTGATTTCATGCGCGGTGTTGTAGGCGGCGCCGACCAGCATGCGGGTGGCGTCGAAAGCGACCCGGTAGCGCTTGGACAGCCATTGGGTGACCCATTGCTGCTGCTGGTGGTCGTTCGGCGCGGCCTTGGCGGCGGGCGCCGCCGGTACGGCTGGGACCGGATCGTGCACCAGCATGGCGACCGCGCTGCCGTGTTGGGGCGGGGCCATCGCCGCCTGCGCGGTGGCGACGTCCGGGCCATTGTCGACAGCGGCCGTGTTCAGCGGCCATTGCGGCAGGCGGTCGGCCAGCTCCGGCTTGATGAACAGCATGGCCAGCAGGCCGATGGCGAGGGCACCCGCTACCAGGAGCGCGTGGTGGGTGAGAATGGCGAAGCCGTTTCTGACGTCGCGCGTGATGGTTTTCCACGCCGGCGAATCGGCACTCGGGGCGCCATCGGGCGCCGTAAGCGATGCGTTTGACACTGAACCTCCTGATCGTCGCGGTGCGCGCCCTGCCCGGATGCGGCAGGAAAGACCATCGAGACTGCAGATGGACGCGGACACCGTAATCAATATCGCTTGCCGCCGCAGGGCTTGCTGGCAAACGTCGGAGCTGTCTGCTGTTCCTGAAAGCCCACCGGGCGGTGCAGATTTCAGTCGCAGGCAGCTGGTCGGGGGAGAAGGCTGACGCCTTTTGAAAACACTCCTTAAAATGTCGTTGGGACCCCGGTCCCGTGAAATGCTGAAGCGGTCCGAAAAGGGTGGGCCGTTCAAGTTGCGCGAATTGTAGGGACCTCTTTATACCTCGTCAATACTATCAAAATCTTAAAGCATTACTTATAAATCTGAATTATTCTGCTGCAGCGCAACAAAATTCAGAAAAATCAAATGCTTGCACGGGTTTTTTCATTCATCGTCGGTTTTTGTAAAAGACGTAAAAAAAGATGAAATATTCAGATTTACGCGACTTTCTTGCGAAATTGCAACAATTGGGAGAATTGAGGCATGTGCCGCTGCCGGTTTCCCCGTACCTGGAGATGACCGAGATTTGCGATCGTACGTTGCGTTCCGGCGGCCCGGCCTTGATCTTCGACAAACCGACCGGCCAAACAATTCCAGTTCTGGCCAATCTTTTTGGCACGCCGCGCCGGGTCGCGCTGGGCATGGGCGCCGAGAATCTGGGCGCGCTGCGCGACATTGGCCATCTGCTGGCGGCGCTGAAGGAGCCGGAACCGCCGAAAGGCTGGAAGGATGCGCTCGGCATGGGCTCGATGCTGAAATCGCTATGGGACATGGCGCCGAAGGAAGTGCGCGGCGCTTCCTGCCAGGAAATCGTCTGGGAGGGCGACGACGTCGACCTGGCGCGGCTGCCGATCCAGCATTGCTGGCCGGGCGACGTGGCGCCGCTGATTACCTGGGGACTGGTGATCACGCGCGGGCCGCACAAGAAGCGGCAGAACCTCGGCATCTACCGCCAGCAGGTGCTGGGACGCAACAAGGTGATCATGCGCTGGCTGGCGCAGCGTGGCGGCGCGCTCGACTTCCGCGAGCATTGCCTGGCGCATCCGGGACAGCCGTATCCGATCGCGGTCGCCTTGGGCGCCGACCCGGCCACGATTCTGGGCGCGGTCACGCCGGTGCCGGACAGCCTGTCGGAATACCAGTTCGCCGGCCTGTTGCGCGGCAGCCGCACCGAACTGACGAGGGCGATCGGTAGCACGCTGCAGGTGCCGGCTTCCGCCGAAATCGTGCTGGAAGGGCATATCTATCCGGACCAATCGCATCCGAGCGGCTACGAACATGCGCTCGAAGGACCATACGGCGACCATACCGGCTATTACAACGAGCAGGACTGGTTTCCGGTATTCACGATCGACCGCATCACGATGCGGCGCGATCCGATTTACCACTCGACCTATACCGGCAAGCCGCCGGACGAGCCGGCCGTTCTCGGCGTGGCGCTGAACGAAGTGTTCGTGCCGCTACTGCAGAAGCAGTTCGCCGAAATCACCGACTTCTACCTGCCGCCGGAAGGCTGCAGCTACCGGATGGCGGTGGTGCAGATGAAGAAGTCCTATCCGGGCCATGCGAAGCGGGTGATGTTCGGGGTCTGGAGCTTCCTGCGCCAGTTCATGTATACCAAGTTCATCGTGGTGGTCGACGAAGACGTCGACATCCGCGACTGGAAAGAGGTGATCTGGGCCATCACCACCCGCGTCGATCCGCTGCGCGACACCACGTTGGTCGACAACACGCCGATCGACTATCTCGATTTCGCCTCGCCGGTTTCCGGCCTGGGCAGCAAGATGGGGATCGACGCCACCAACAAGTGGCCGGGCGAAACCAGCCGTGAATGGGGCCGCACCATCGAGATGAGCGCGGACGTGAAGCAGAAGGTGGACCGGATCTGGCAGGAACTGGGCTTGTAGTGCAAGCAGGCGGGCGGCGCCAGCCTGGCCGGCGCAAGCTGTCTTGCCTGGCTGATGGCGGCATATACTCCCCATGCAGACGTCCTATGTCGGGCATCAGCAGGTCAAAATTTCCATATACTCCTAGCTACGGATGGTATCCGGGGGGCGACACGCGCAGGCGGCAGAGCCGCTCCATTTCTGCGGCCCAGCGCCGCATCTCCGCTGGCGGCGCGCCGATCTGCAGCAGATAGCGCCGCCCGCCCCACACCGAGAGATAGAGTGCACGCACCGCGTCCGCGGTGGGCGGCGCCGGCAGCTCGCTGCAGGCGGCAAACGCCGCGATCCATTTTTCCGAGAGTTCCTGGTAGACCCGCTGATGGTGCTTGGGCTCGGCGACCTCGGCTTCCAGCTGCAGCATGCCGGCGTCGAAATACGGCAGCTCGGCGGCGTCGACGCCGCAGCTCAACCGCAGCAGTTGCCGCAGGCGCTGATCCCATGTCAATTGCGGCGGCGCGATCACCTGCTGGTCGATGGCGGCCAGCAGGCTGTCGATGCAGTGGCGGATATAGCCGGACAGCAGCGCCTGCCGGTTCGGGAAGTAGTCGTAGAAGGTGCCGACCGCGATGCCAGTTTCCAGCGCGATGGCGCGGGTGGACACGCCGCTCCAGCCGTCGCGCCGCCAAATCCGAACAAAAGCGTCGTAAATCGCCTGCACCGTGAATTTCGCGCGCGCCTGCGAAGGCCGCTTCAGCGGCTTGCTGGCAGCCGGCGCCTGTGCTTCGGGCGCCTTGCGGCTCTTGCGGGGGCCGCTCGCGGTGTCGGTAGCGGCAGCCGGTTTTCCGAACCCGGCAGGCGAGCGGCGTTGGTACATTGATGGCAAGTTCCCACTCACGAAAAAGGAGATCAACATGGACGGCCAAATCACTGTAACACGGCTGCAAACGCGCAAAAACGCCTTGGGCCAGACGCGCGTGCAAACCATCGAGCAGCCCTTGCCATTGCAGCAGGGCGAGGTGCTGCTGAAGATAGCCCGGGTCGCGCTGACCACCAACAACATCACCTATGCGGCTTTCGGCGATGCCATGCAGTACTGGGATTTTTTCCCGACCGGCGACGCCGACTGGGGCCACATGCCGGCCTGGGGTTTCGCCGACGTGGTGCAGTCGACGGTAGCGGGAGTGGCAGTGGGCGAGCGCTTCTACGGCTACTTCCCGCTCGCCAGCCACATCACGATGCAGGCGGTGCGGGTGTCGCCGCGCGGCTTCTACGACGGCGCCGAACACCGGCGCGCGCTGGTGTCGGCCTACAACCAGTACATGCGCTGCAGCGCCGACGACGCCTACGTGGCGGCCGACGAAAATTACCAGATGATCGTGCGGCCGCTGTTCATCACTTCCTTCATGTGCGCCGATTTCCTGCAGGACAATGATTTTTTCGGCGCGCGCCAGATCGTGGTCTCCAGCGCCTCGAGCAAGACCGCCTACGGCACCGCGTTTTGCCTGCACGGGCACTACGACGTGTGGCTGATCGCGCTGACCTCGGCGCGCAATCGCGCCTTCGTCGAGCATCTCGGCTGTTATGAGCAGACCTTTACCTACGATCAGGTGGCAGGCATCGCGCCCGAGGTGCCGACCCTGTATCTCGATTTTTCCGGCGATGAAGGCCTGCGGGCGACCGTGCATCACCATTTCGGCGCGGCGCTGGTGTACGACTGTTTCGCCGGCTCGGCGCAAAACACCGAGTTCCTGCGCGACAGCGGCTTGCCGGGACCGGCCCCGCAATTCTATTTCGCGCCGGTGCAGATCAAGAAGCGCAATGCCGACTGGGGCCACGAGCTGGTCAATCAGCGCTTCAATGCCGCGCAACGGGATTTCATCCGGCGCGTCGGCGATCCGGCCGATCCGTGGATGCGGCTGGTCGAGCATCACGGCTTTGCCGCTGCTGCGGAGCTGATCGACGCCATGCACGGCGGCCGCATCGACCCGGCGCAAGGGCATGTGCTGCGCCTGGCCTGAGTGCCGGGTAAGTATCGGGTAGGTATCGGGTAAGTACCGGCAAGCTGGAAAGCCGCAACGGGCGGCGGCCGATGCGGTACAATTCTCCCCGGCGGGCCCCTGCGCATTGCGGCATGGCCAATCTGGTCAGGTCGGGAACGAAGCAGCCACAGTCATTCTCCGCAAGTGCCGCAGACAAGGCTCGCCTTCTTCGCTGTTCCCTCTTCGCTGTCTTTCCTTTTTCCGGTTTTCTCCGTTCGTCGCCGTCACGGCTGCCGCAGATTGCGCTGCAGGCGCCGCATCAACGCCAAACCGGCTTCGATGTCGGCGGCCGACAAACCAGCCAGCATGCGCCGCCGCAGTTCTTCCGACTGGCTTTCGAGGATGGCGATCTGGGCGCTGGCGCCAGCGGTCAGCACCGCGTACTTGCGGCGCTTGTCGTCGGTGGCAGGCACGCGGCGGATCCATTTCCTCTGCTCCAGCGTATCGAGCAGCCGCGCCAGCGTCGGTCCCTCGATGCCGAGCCGCTCGGCCAGCTCGCGCTGCATCAGCCCCTGCGGCTGGCGGTGCAGCTGCAGCAGCACCTGCCGCATTGACAGGTTCAGGCCGAACGGCTTCAGGCGCTGGTTCATCTGGCGGCGCCAGGCGTGCGAGACGGCGCCGATCGCGCGGCTCAGCTCACGCGGAGCGCCGGCGGCGGCGGGAAGGACGGGTTCAGTCATGCCGGAAGAGAAGGGAAAGGTGAAATTTCCGTATGGTATGCTGAATGCTTAGCATAGCTAATGAATTTTTACGGGGAAATTCGCGTAGACTCGTTGCGCGTCACTTCCCGCCGTGCGGCGGCCGCTGCCGGTACTCCATCTGATCGCCACTTTCGATATGCGTCTGACATCCCGCGGTTTCCTATTCCTTGCGGCGCTGGCCGCGGTCGCGCTGGCCGTCTTCTTCGGCCTGCGCCAGCGGCTGGCGGCGCAGGCGCCGCCGCCGAAGGCGCCGCTGCAGGCAGTAAAAACCGCGCTGGCCGAGCAGAAGTCGATCCCGATCACGCTGCACGCCAACGGTTCGGTCACCGCCATCAACAGCGTCGACGTGCGGCCGCAGATCCAGAACGTGGTGCGCGCGGTGCACGTGCGCGAAGGGCAGGACGTGCAGCCGGGACAACTGTTGTTTACGCTGGATGCGCGCGGCGACGATTCCAACGTCGCCCGCGCGCGCGCGCAGGTCGCCAGCCAGCGCGCCGAACTGGCCGACGCCGAGCAGGTGTTGCGCCGCAACCAGGAATTGCTGGACAAGAAGTTCGTGTCGCAGGCGGTGGTCGACAGCGCCCGCAACAAGGTCGATTCCCTGCGCAGCGCGCTGCTTGCCAACCAGGCGGCGCTGGAGGCGAGCAGCATCGCCGCCGGCTACAACCAGGTGCGGGCCGGCATCGGCGGGCGCATCGGCGCCATCAGCGTGCACGTCGGCAGCCTGGCGCAGCCGGGCGGCGCGCCGCTGCTGACGATCTACCAGATGGACCCGATCGCGGTCAGCTTCGCGGTGCCGGAGCGCGAACTGGCGCAGATCCGCGCCACCTATCCGGACGGCGACGCGCCGGTGACGGTGGAATTACCGGACGGCAGCGAGCTGGAAGGCAAGCTGATGTTCATCGACAACAGCGTCGACAGCCAGAGCGGCACCATCCTGATGAAGTCGCGCTTCGCCAATCCCGACCGCAAGCTGTGGCCGGGCACTTTCGTCAATGTGCGCATGACCTCACGCACGCTGGCGCGGGCGGTGGCGATCCCGGCGCAGGGCGTGATCACCGGCCCGACCGAGCAATTCGTCTACGCGGTGCAGTCGGACGACACCGTGCGGCCGCAAAAGATCGAGGTGCAGGTCGTGGTCGACGGTGTGGCCGCCGTGACCGGGTTGGAGCCCGGCACCCGGGTCGTGATCGAAGGCGCGAAGAACCTGCGGCCCGGCGCCAGGGTGCGGGAGGCGGCGCCGGCGCCCGCCGCCCGCCAGGTGGACGGTACGCTGTAAATGAACATTTCCGAACTCTGCATCCGCCGTCCGGTGATGACGGTGCTGCTGTCGATCGCGGTGGTGGTGGTCGGGCTGTTCGCCTACGCCAAGCTGCCGATCGCGGCGCTGCCCAGCTACGACACGCCGGTCATCAACGTCACCGGTTCGCTGCCGGGCGCCAGCCCGGAAATCATGGCGGCGTCGGTGGCCACGCCGCTGGAAAAGCAGTTTTCCACGATTGCCGGGCTGGCCACCATCAGTTCCACCAATACGCTCGGCAGTACCTCGATCGTGCTGGAGTTCACGCCGGACCGCGACATCGACGCCGCCGCGGTCGACGTGCAGGCGGCGCTGTTGCGCGCGCAGCGCAGCCTGCCGCCGGAAATGACCACCTGGCCGGCCTACCGCAAGGTCAACCCGGCCGATGCCGCGGTGCTGGTGGTGGCGCTGACCTCGCCGTCGCTGTCGCTGTCGGAGCTGAACGACTATGCGGAAAACCTGATCTCGCCGTCGATCTCGACCATCGACGGCGTGGCCCAGGTCGCGGTCTACGGC
>JBATWJ010000459.1:0-10872 GCA_049672545.1 Burkholderiaceae bacterium | reverse complement strand
CACCGACACCGGCGGTTCGATCCGCCAGCCGGCCGCGCACTGCGGCGTCACCGGCATCAAGCCGACCTATGGCAGCGTGTCGCGCTTCGGCATGATCGCGTTCGCGTCGTCGCTCGACCAGGGCGGCCCGATCGCCGGCAGCGCCGAGGATTGCGCGCTGCTGCTGAACGCGATGGTCGGCTTCGACGCGCGCGATTCCACCAGCGTCGAGCGCAGCAGCGAGGATTTCACCGGCGGCCTGGACGACGAGCTGACGGGACTCAAAATCGGCGTGCCGCGCGAATATTTCGGCGAGGGCCTGGCCGCGGACGTGGAAAGTACGGTGCGCGCGGCGCTGGCCGAATACGAAAAAATGGGCGCCACGCTGGTCGATATTTCGCTGCCGAACACCGCACTGTCGATCCCGGCCTACTATGTGATCGCGCCGGCGGAGGCGTCGTCGAACCTGTCGCGCTTCGACGGCGTGCGCTACGGCCACCGCGCCAGCCACTACGACGACCTGGCGCAGATGTACCGGAAGACGCGCGCCGAAGGCTTCGGCGACGAGGTCAAACGCCGCATCCTGGTCGGCGCCTACGTGCTGTCGCACGGCTACTACGATGCCTACTATCTGCAGGCGCAGCGCATCCGGCGCCTGATCGCGCAGGATTTCCAGAACGCGTTCGCCCAATGCGACATCATCATGGGACCGGTGGCGCCGACGGTGGCCTGGGACCTGGGCGCCAAGGCCGACGACCCGGTCGCCAACTACCTGGCCGACATCTTCACGCTGTCGACCAGCCTGGCCGGCCTGCCGGGCATGTCGATCCCGTGCGGCTTCGGCGGCGAGGACGGCCGGCGTCCGGTCGGCCTGCAGCTGATCGGCAATTACTTCGCCGAGCAGAAGCTGCTGAACGTCGCGCACCGCTACCAGCGCGCTACCGACTGGCATCTGCGGCGGCCCGGCGCATGAACTACGGGATCGCGCTGGCCACTGCAGCCGCCGTGCTGGCGCTGGCCGCGCCGGCCGGCGCGCAGCGGCTGGACACGCACTTTTCCTGCAGCAGCAGCACCACGGAGGATGGCGAGCGCGTGATCTACAGCGACGTCGGCGAGGTGCACCTGAACGGCAGCCGGATCGAGAGCTTCCGCTGGGAATCGTCGCTGTTCCGGCCGACCTACGGCTTCGACTGCAGCATCGACGACGGCGACGGCCTGCAGGCGGAACTGATGCAGGGATTGGAGCGCGACGCCTGGCGCATCACGCTGCGCGACGCCCGCGCGGCACGCGCCGCACGCGGCTACGACTTCGAGCGCGGCCTGAATTGCAGCATCCGGCTCGAACACCGTGGCGACACGTTGGCGGTCAAGCCGAGCTGCCCGGCACTGTGCGGCTCGCGCGCCAATTTCACGGAATTGACGGTGGACTTGAAGACCGGCACCTGCCATTACGCCGATTGAAGCGGAAGCAGGACTGAATCAACAGCAGCACCGAAACCAATAGCAAGCGGGGAAATCATGCAGTGGGAAGTCGTCATCGGTCTGGAAACGCACGCGCAGCTCACGACCCAATCGAAAATTTTTTCCGGTGCACCGGTCCGCTTCGGCGCCGCGCCGAACACGCAGGCCTGCCCGGTCGACCTGGCGCTGCCGGGCGTGCTGCCGGTCTTGAACCGCGGCGCGGTCGAGCGCGCGATCCAGTTCGGGCTGGCAATCGGCGCCACCATCGCGCCACGCTCGGTATTTGCCCGCAAAAACTACTTCTACCCCGATCTGCCGAAGGGCTACCAGATCAGTCAATTTGAAATCCCGGTGGTCCAGGGCGGCAGCATCTCGTACCTGCTGGAACAGGACGGCAAGACGATCGAAAAGACCGTGCGGCTGACGCGCGCCCACCTCGAGGAAGACGCCGGCAAGTCGCTGCATGAGGATTATCACGGCATGACCGGCATCGACCTGAACCGCGCCGGCACGCCGCTACTGGAAATCGTCACCGAACCGGACATGCGGAGCGCCGCCGAGGCGATCGCCTATGCGAAGGCGCTGCATGCGCTGGTGACTTGGCTCGGCATCTGCGACGGCAACATGCAGGAAGGCTCGTTCCGCTGCGATGCCAACGTCTCGGTGCGACCGCTCGGTCAACCGGAATTCGGTACCCGCTGCGAGATCAAGAACCTGAATTCCTTCCGCTTCATGGAAGACGCGATCAACTATGAAGTGCGGCGTCAGATCGAGCTCATCGAGGATGGCGGCCGCGTGGTGCAGGCGACCCGGCTGTACGACCCGGACAGGAAGGAAACGCGGGCGATGCGCAGCAAGGAAGACGCCCAGGATTACCGCTACTTCCCCGACCCCGACCTGCCGCCGCTGGCGATCGCGCCGGAATGGGTGGAGCGGGTGCGCGCCGCGATGCCCGAGCTGCCGGATGCCATGCGCGCGCGCTTCGTGCGCGACTACGGCCTGCCGGAATACGATGCCGCGGTGCTGACGCAGTCGAAGGCGATGGCCGCCTACTTCGAGGCGGTGGTGGTACAGGCCGGCCGCGAGCAGGCGAAGCCGGCCGCCAACTGGCTGATGGGCGATGTGTCGTCGACGCTGAACCGCGAAGGGGTCGACATCGCCGCTGCACCGGTGCAAGCTGTGCAGCTGGCGCTGCTGCTGCAGCGGATCGCCGACGGTACCATCTCCAACAAGATCGCCAAGGAAGTGTTCGCGGCGATGTGGGAAGCGAAGTCCGACCAGCCGGGGCTGGCCGATGCCATCATCGAAGCCAAGGGCCTGAAGCAGATTTCCGACACCGGCGCGCTGGAAAAGATCATTGACGAGGTGCTGGCGGCAAATGCCAGGTCGGTCGAGGAATTCCGCGCCGGCAAGGAAAAGGCGTTCAACGCGCTGATCGGGCAGGCGATGAAGGCGACCCGCGGCAAAGCCAATCCGGCGCAGCTGACTGAACTGCTGAAGAAGAAGCTGACCGGCTGATGCCGGCGGCGCGCGACATCAGCCGGCGCCGCCCGCCCCCTCCCATCTCCGGCCGCCGGTGCCGGCACCGCTTTTGCCGTAGAATTGCGCCGCGCGTTATATTTCCGTGTGGCAATTTTATGGCCACAAGGTTCCCCTCCGGGTCCGCCCGCCCTCGAAACACCTTCCATGCTTGACAGCCACTATAGCGGGCCGCTGGTCCTGTGCTCGATCCTGGTCGCCATTCTGGCCGCGTACACCGCGCTGCATATGGCGGGCCGCATCGCTTCTGCCGGTGGCCGCGCCGGCCGCTGGTGGCTGGCCGGTGGTGCCGGCGCGATGGGCGTCGGCATCTGGTCGATGCACTTCATCGGCATGCTGGCCTTCCACCTGCCGATTCCGCTCGGCTACGATCCTGCACTGACGCTGCTGTCGCTGCTGATCGCGATCGCCTCCTCGGCATTCGCGCTGTGGCTGGTCGGCCGTCCGACGCTGCCATCCCGGCGCCTGCTGGGTGGCGCACTGCTGCTGGGCGCCGGCGTGGCCAGCATGCACTACACCGGCATGGCGGCACTGCGGATGCAGCCGGGCATCGACTACCGGCCGTCGCTGCTGCTGCTGTCGATCGTGATCGCGGTGCTGGCAGCGGGAGCGGCGCTGTGGATCGCGTTCCGCCTGCGCCGCGAACAGGCGGCGGCGCTACCGCTGCGCATGGGCGCGGCGCTGGTGATGGGGTTCAGTATCGTCGGCATGCACTACACCGGCATGGCGGCAGCGCAATTCCCGCTCGGTAGCGTCTGCGGCGCCGCCCGTGACGGTTTCAGCAACGGCTGGCTGGCGCTGGTGGTGATCGTCGTCACGCTGGCAGTGCTGACGATGGCTCTTACGGTATCGGTACTCGACCTGCGGCTGGCGGCGCGCACCTCCAGCCTGCGCAGTTCGCTGGCCGAGGCCAATCAGGAGTTGGCCTACCTGGCGCTGCACGACGGTCTGACCAAGCTGCCGAACCGGGTCTTGCTGGAAGAACGGATCGATCACGCGATCCAGGGAGCGCGACGCGGCCCAGGCGGCTTCGCGCTGATGTTCATGGACCTGGACGGATTCAAGGCGATCAACGACGCCTACGGCCACCATGTCGGCGACCTGCTGCTGGTCGAGGCGGCGTGGCGCCTGCAGGCAGCGGTGCGGCCGCAGGACACCGTGGCACGCGTCGGCGGCGACCAGTTCGTGCTGGTGGCAAATGTCGCCGAGCCGCAGGATGCGGCGATGCTGGCGGAGCGAATCCTGACCGCGATCCGCGCGCCGTTCGCGATCGGCGCGCTGGAGCTGCGGGTATCGACCAGCATCGGCATCGTGCTGCACCCAGGGGACGGCGTTTACGCGCGGACATTGCTCGGCAACGCCGACGCCGCGATGTATCACGCCAAAAACCACGGCCGCAACACCTACTGCTTCTTCGAGGCGTCGATGAACGCCAACGTGCGCGAACAGCAACAGCTGATACAGGATCTGCGACTGGCGCTGGAGCGGCAAGAACTGGTGCTGCATTACCAGCCGAAATTCTGCACTGCCGGCGCCGGCATCACCGGCGTCGAGGCGCTGCTGCGCTGGACGCATCCGGCGCGCGGACTGATCGGACCCGACAGATTCATCCCGCTGGCGGAAAAATCCGGACTGATCGTCGGCATCGGTGCCTGGGTGCTGGAGGAAGCCTGCCGCCAACTGAGGGCCTGGCATGCGGCCGGTCGCGGGCACTGGAACATGGCGGTCAACCTGTCGGCGCAGCAGTTCAATCATGCGCAACTGCTGCAGACGGTGCAGGCGGCGCTGACCCGGCACGCGCTGGATGCGCGCCACCTGACGCTGGAAATTACCGAATCGACGGCAATGCACGACGTCGGCGAAAGCCTGCGCATCCTGCGCCAGTTGCGCGCGATGGGCGTCAATATTTCGATCGACGACTTTGGCACCGGTTATTCCAGCCTGCTTTACCTGAAGCGGCTGCCGGCCTCGGAACTGAAGATCGACCGCGGCTTCGTGCGCGAGCTGGTGCAGGATACCGAAGACGCGGCGATCGTCGCGGCCATCGTCGCGCTCGGCCAGGCGCTGAACCTGCAAATCGTCGCCGAAGGGGTGGAAACGGCGGCGCAACAGGAGTTCCTGACCCGGCTCGGCTGCAACGCGCTGCAGGGCTATCTGCTCGGACGGCCGCTGCCGGCGGCGGAGCTGGATCGGCAACTGGCGGCAGCGGACGCGCAGGCCGCCGGCATCGCGTAAGCCGCACGCCCCTAGCTCTTGCCGCGCTCGGCCGCCTGCAGTTTTTCCTCGGCCTGGCGACGGCCGGTGATGTCGAAGAAGGTCAGCACCGCGCCGTCGATCCGGTCCTCGGTGGTGCGGTAGGGCAGCATGCGCGCGATGTAGAAGCGGCCGTCGATGCTGCGCACTTCTCGCTCGACCGGGCGCAGCGTCTGGAAGGTGGTGGCCGCATCCTCGGCCAGCTGACCGTAATCGAGCCGGTGCGTGATGTCGAGCAGCGAGCGACCGATGTCGCCCGGGATGATGCTGAAGATGTCGACCGCGCGCGGCGTGTAGCGCTTGATGCGGATCGCGCTGTCGACGAAGACGGTGGCGATGTCGGTGGAGGCGATCAGGTTGTTCAGGTCGTCGTTGACCTTGCTGGTTTCCTCCACCTTCATCTTCAACTCGTAGTTGACAGTAACCAGCTCCTCGTTGACCGACTGCAGCTCTTCCTTGCTGGTTTCCAGTTCTTCGGTAGCCGAGCGCAGTTCTTCGTTGATCGCCTGCAGCTCCTCGTTCGACGCCCTCAGATCTTCGTTCGAAATTTCCGATTGCTCCACCGTTTCCTGCAGCTGTTCGCGGGTGCGCTGCAGCTCCTGTTCGAGCTGGGCCAGTACGCTGTCGCCGCGGTCGTCGGGCGGCGACTCGCACATGCTTTCCTCGACCTCGTCGAACAGCACCAGCAGGAAATCGTCGGCCGCCTCCTCGTCGTGAAACGGCCGCACGATCATGTTGACGTAAAACACGCGATCGTCGCGCGGCAGCTGCACGCGCCGCGCCTCGACGCTCTTGCCGCTCTGCCGCGCCTGGAACAGCGCGGTGCGCAGCTCCACCCGCAATTCCGGGTAGACCAGCGAGATCAGGTTGCGCGACGGCTCGCCGCCGACATGGCGCAGGAAGCGGCCGGCGCGGTCCGACATATGCACGATGTTCGATTCCCGGTTCACGATCACGCTCGGCGGCGCATATTGCGCCAGCACCCGCTGGTGCACCTCGCCGAACGAAAATTTGCGCCGCGCCGGCATGCGCTCAGCGTCCTGTACCGGCGCCCGTGGCGGCGCGCTGAACGGCCGCGGCGACGGATAGCGCGACGAGCGCAGCAACGTGCGGGCGCGGTAGATGCGGTTCTTCTTGTCGAACGGTGCGAACAGGTTGCCGAGCGCGTCGGCCGATTCCGAACTGCCGAGGAACAGGAAGCCACCGGGATTGAGCGACGAATGGAACATTTCCAGCACCTGCACCTGCACCTCGCGGCTCAAGTAGATCAGCAGGTTGCGGCAGCTGATCAGGTCGAGCCGCGAGAATGGTGGATCGCGCAACAGGTTGTGCGACGCGAACAGCACGCGGTCGCGCACGTTCTTGCGTATCCGGTAACGCTCGTGGTCGGGCGTGAAATACTGGTTCAGTCGGCTCTGCGGCACGTCGGTCGCGATCGACGCCGGATAGACGCCGGCGCGCGCGGTGGCGATCGCCTTGTTGTCGATGTCGGTGGCGAATACCTGGATGCCGGGTGCGTGCGGCTGCTGGTCGGCGCAGTGCATCAGCTGGATCGCCAGCGAATAGGCTTCCTCGCCGGTGGCGCAGGCGGCGACCCAGGCGCGCACCTGCTCGCCGCTCGGCTTGCTTTCATACAAGTGTGGCAGCACTTCGCGCTCGAGCGCGTCGAAGGCTTCGCGGTCGCGGAAGAAATTGGTGACGCCAATCAGCATGTCGTCCAGCAGCGCCGCGCTTTCCTGCAGGTCCACTTCCAGCAGCGCGCGGTACACCTGCAGGCTGGCCACCGCGCGCACCTGCATGCGGCGCTCGATGCGGCGCAGCACGGTGCCGCGCTTGTAGTGGCGGAAATCGTGCCCGGTATGCGAATGCAGCAGTACCAGGATGTCGTGCAGCGCCTTTTCCGCTTCGCCGTCGGGACCACCATGCAGCAGCGACTGCGGTTCGGCGTCCATGTCCTGAGCGGCCGGCAACGTGATGGCACGTGCGTTGCGGCTGATTTCGAGCAGCTTTTGCGGCATCTCGGCCACCGGCAGCACGAAATCGATGACGCCGGTGCCGATCGCGGCGCGCGGCATGCCGTCGTATTCGGCATCGCTGGGCGACTGCGCCAGCGTCACGCCGCCGCATTCCTTCAGCTGCCGCAGGCCGACCGCGCCGTCGGCGCCGGTACCGGACAGCACGATGCCGATCGCGTGCCGGCAATGCACTTCGGCCAGCGTGCGGAAGAACAGGTCGATCGCGACCAGTTGGCCGCGCGGGCGCTCGACTTCGGTCGCGCTCAGGTAGCCGTCGTTCATCGTCAGCTGCCGTTTCGGCGAAATCACGTAGACATGGTTTTTCTGGATGTGCTGCGGCTGCGTGACCGCCAGCACCGGCATCGCGGTGGCCCGCTGCAGCAGCGTGGCGGCGTTGCTCTCGTGGTCCGGCGACAAATGCAGTACGACTACGAAGGCCATGCCGCTGTCGGCCGGCGTCTGCTCGAAGAAGCGCTGCAGCGCCGACAGCCCACCGGCCGAAGCGCCAAGGCCGACCACGGAAAAGTCGAGAGTGCTGCGGATGCGAGTCGGAGCGGCCTCGGCATGCGAGGCCAGGACGTCGTCTTCCATGGCGAAAGAACCTTGCTTCTGGTAAATATTTAAGTCTAGTCGATTTTGCAAATTGGCTGTTGGCGCCGCCCGCGCGCAACGCCTAGCGTGCCGGACTTTCCGGTGGCCGCGTCGCCAAGCCACGCAGTTCGCTGGTGCGCAGGAACAGCGCCAACTCGTCGGCCGGCAGCGGCTGACAGAGCAGGTAGCCCTGGATTTCGTCGCAACGGCAGGCTTCCAGGAAGCGCCGCTGCTCGTAGCTGGTGACACCCTCGGCCACCACCCGCAGCCCCATGCTGTGCGCCATCGCGATGGTGGCGGAGACGATTGCCGCGTCGTCGGTGTCGTGCGGGATATCGCGCACGAACGACTTGTCGATCTTCAGCGCATTGATCGGCAGCCGCTTCAGGTAGGCCAGCGACGAATAGCCGGTGCCGAAGTCGTCGATCGACAGCGACACGCCGAGTTCGCGGATGTCTTCCAGCATGCGGGCGCAGGCGTCGAGGTCGCGCATCAGGCTGCTTTCGGTGATTTCCAGCTCCAGGAAGCGCGGGTCGAGCGCGGCCTCGGCCAGCACGCCGTGCAGGATTTCGCGGATGCGCCCCGAACCGAGCTGCAGCGTCGACAGGTTGACCGACATCATCAGCGGCGGCAGCCGCTGGTCCTGCCACGCCTTCAGCTGGCGGCAGGCGGCCAGCAGCACCCATTCGCCGAGGGCGTCGATCAGCCCGATCTCCTCGGCCAGCGGGATGAAGTTGGCCGGGAACACCAGGCCCTTGTCCGGATGGTTCCAGCGCGCCAGCGCCTCGACCCCGACCACGGCATTGCTGGCCAAGTCGAGCCGCGGCTGGTAGTGGATCACGAACTGCGCGCGCTCGAGCGCCTGGCGCAGGCTGTTTTCGGAATGCAGCCGCATCACCGCGCGCGCATTCATTTCGGCGTCGTACAGGCGGAACATGCCGTCGCCGGCCGCCTTCGCCTCGTACATCGCCAGGTCGGCGTTCTTGAACAGGGTGGCGGCGTCGGCGCCATCGTCGGGAAAGATGCTGGCGCCGATGCTGGTCGATATCGACAGCACGTGGCCGCTGATTTCGAGCGGCTGGCGCACCGCCTTCAGCAGGTTGTCGGCGACGTGGGAGATCTGTTCGAACTCGCGGATGTTTTCCAGCAGCACCACGAATTCGTCGCCGCCCAGGCGCGCCACGGTGTCGGCATCGCGCACCGCCGCCTGCAGGCGGGCGGCGACCGCGCGCAGCAGCAGGTCGCCGTTGGCGTGGCCCAGGCTGTCGTTGATGATCTTGAAGCGGTTCAGGTCCATCAGCAGCACGCCGATCCGGGATTCGCCACGGCGCGCTTGCTCGATCGCGTGCTTGATCCGCTCTTCCAGCAGGTTGCGGTTGGGCAGACCGGTCAGCGCGTCGTGATTGGCCAGATGGCGGATGCGGCGCTCGCTCTGCTTGTGATGACTGACGTCCTTGACGATGCCGTGCAGGCCGGCGACGCTGCCGTCGATGATGTTGGGCAGGATCACGATGCTGACGTCGAACGGGGTGCCGTCCTTCTTGACGAACACCAGGTCGCAGGTCTGCGGCTTCCCCTGCAGCGCCTCCAGGAAGCAGCTGCGCACTTCCGGCAGACTGCGACGTGCCACCAGTGGCGACAGCGGCATCGTCAGCAGTTCATCGCGGCTGTAGCCGGTCAGCGCGCACAGCGCCATGTTGACGGCGGTCAGCTGCGCCAGCGGGTTGAATGAAAACACGCCGTCGCTGTGGTGCTCGAACAGCGACTTGAAACGCTGCTCGCTTTCCTGCAGGCGGGTGGTGGTTTCCAGCATCTGCATGGTGGCACCGGCCTCGGCGCTGGCCATCAATAGCCGCACCGGCCGGCCGCCGCCATCGCGCTCGATCAGCCAGCGGCACAGCGCGGTCAGTTCGGCGCCGTCGCGCCGCATCTGCCGCAGCTCGCCTTCCCAGCAGCCGCGCAATTCCAGTTCGCGCCGGATCTCGGCCAGCGCGGCGGCCGAGGCCGGCACCAGCCGTTCCGGCCATGGGCGGCCGACCGCTTCCTCGGCCAGGTAGCCATACATCCGTTCGGCGCCGGCGTTCCAGAACAGGATGCGGTCTTCCATGTCGGCGGCGACGATCGCCTCGTGGCTCAGATTGAGCAGCGCGGTGCGCTCGCGCAGCGTGCGCTCGGCGGCGCGCTTCAGGGAAATGTCGCGGATCGACACGGTGAAGCTGACGTGCTCGTTCAGCCGCATCAGCGTCAACGTGAATTCGGCGGGCTGGTCGCGACCATCCTTGTGGCGCGCGGTCAGCTCGATTCGCTTCTTCTGCACCTGCCGGTGGCCGGCGTCCAGGCATTGCCGCAAGCCGTCGCGCCACGGCGGCCGCGCCGCCGGTGCCAACAACAGCTCGGCCAGGTCGCGGCCGCCGGCTTCCGCCGCGCTCCAGCCGAACAGTGCGGCAGCATGCGCGTTCCACTCCCGCACCGTGCCGTCGGCCGCCAGTTCGACGAAACCGTCATCGGCGTCGTACAGCAATGGGCCGGCGGTCGCCGACAAGGCGCTAACGGCCATCCCTCGTCCCCGAAGGCTTGCCGGTCCCCTTCCATTCCAGCTTCATATGCTCGTACCGCACCGACCGCAAGTCGGTGAAGAAATGTGGAAATTTGCCGGATACTCTACCAAAAACCGGCTTCCGGCGATGGGCTCCCGCCGTACCGCCGCCAACCGCGGGATGGCGCGCGCCGGCATTGGCGGCGACGAGGGCATCTCATATAGTCTACGCGGCGCCGCCGTGGTTCCCGGCGGCCGCAGCCAGCGGCGGAATCATGGTGCTGGCGCTCAACGGCTGGCCAACCCGCGGATCCAGCCGTCGAAACGACCGATGTCGTCGACGCCGGCGTAGTCGGCCAGGCGCCGATGGCGCTGCCATTCGCGCTCGCGGTAGGCGCGCGGCGCCAGCCCGTACGCCTGCTTGAACAGGCGGTTGAACGATGCGGCGCTGGCGAAGCCGAGCCGCTCGGCGAGCTCGCCGATGCGGCGGTGTTCCTG
>JBATWJ010000458.1:0-3313 GCA_049672545.1 Burkholderiaceae bacterium | reverse complement strand
GCGCCAAGCCGACGCCGTCGACCGCCGCCAGCCCGCCGAAGCGCTTGCCGAGGCCGGCCGCTTCCAGCAGCGCTTCATTGGCGCCCATCGCGCCTCCCTTCCAGCAGGCCGGCGACGCCGCGCGGCGCCACCAGCACCAGCAGCACGATCACCACGCCCATCAGCAGATGCCAGTGCTTCGTCAAGAGGCCGAAGCCTTCCTGCATCGCCGCGAACAGGAAGGCGCCGAGCGCGGCGCCGTAGAACTGCCCCATGCCGCCCAGGATCACCATGAACAGCGCGTCGCCCGACTGCTGCCAGTTCAGCAGCTCCGGATTGACGAAGCCGCCGTGGAAGGCCAGCAGGCAGCCTGCCAACCCGGCCAGGGCGCCCGCCAGCGTGAACGCCGCCAGCTTGTAGGCGAAAGTCGGATAGCCGAGAAAGCGCATGCGGTGCTCGTTCTCGCGGATGCCGGCCAGCGCGCTGCCGAAGCTCGAATGCATCAGCCGCCGCAGCAGGAAGAACGCCAGCAGCAGCACTACCAGCGCCAGCCAGTAGAAATGGGTGGCGCGGTCAAGGTCGAGGAAGCCGAGGCCGGTGGCCGGCTTGACGTTGATGTAGATGCCGTCGGTGCCGCGCCCGAGCGGCGTATCGTGAAACAGGAAGAACATCATCTGTGCGAACGCCAGCGTCACCATGATGAAATAGATGCCGGTCGTGCGCAGCACGAAGAAGCCGACCACCAGTGCCGCCGCCGCCGCGACCGCGGTCGCCAGCAACAGCGTTAGCCACAGGTTGCCGGGCTCGTATTCCGGCACGGTCAGCGCCGCGACATAAGCCCCCAGCCCGAAGTAGGCGGCATGGCCCAGGCTGACCAGGCCGGTATGCCCGACCAGCAAATCCAGGCTCATCGCGAACACGGCCAGCAACATGGTGCGCGTCAGCAGGTTGATGTAGAAGTCGGAGCCGGCGAACGGCATCGCCAGCAAGCCCGCCAGCGCCAGCAGCAACACCAGCCGCACGCGCCAGCCGAGCGCGGGAGGGGCCGCCGTCACGATGACGGACGCGATCGGGACAGCCGCCGCGTGGGCCGGCGGCGCGGATTCGGGTCTAGAAGCGGATGCCGTCATGCCGCCCTCCTCAACCGCGTTCCGGCCGGCCGAACAGGCCGTGCGGACGCCACAGCAGCACCGCCGCCATCAGCAGGTAGACCAGCATACCGGCGCCTTCCGGAAACAGCACCTTGCCGAAAGTGTCGACGATGCCGATCAGCAGCGCCGCCGCCAGCGCGCCCTTGACCGAGCCGATGCCGCCGATCACCACCACCACGAAGCAGACGATCAGCACCTGGTTCCCCATGCCCGGATACAGCGACGACACCGGCGCCGCCAGCATGCCGGCGAAGGCCGCCAGCGCGACGCCGGCGGCGAACACCAGCCGGTACAGGCGATCGATGTCGACGCCGAGCGACTGCGCCATGTCGCGGTTGGACGCGCCGGCGCGGATCGTCATGCCGAGCCGGGTGTGCTGGATCAGCCAGTACATCGCCAGCGCCAGCACCAGGCACACGCCTGAGATCAGCAGCCGGTAGGCCGGATACGACATGTCGGCCGACAGCGGCAGCGAGAAATCCAGCAGCGCCGGCACCGCCACGCCGTGCACGTCGTCGCCGACGGTCAGGCTGCGCACTTCCTCGAAGATCAGGATCAGGCCGTAGGTCATCAGCACCTGCTGCAGGTGGTCGCGCGCATAGAAGAAGCGGAACAGCAGCTTTTCCAGCAGCCAGCCGAATACGAACGCCAGCACGCCGCCGAGCAGGATCGCCGCCGTCAGGCTGCCGAGCGTCGAGGTCAGCGCGAACGCCAGATAGGCGCCGATCATATAGAAGCTGCCATGGGCCAGATTGATGATGCCCATGATGCCGAAGATCAGCGTCAGGCCGCTGGCGATCAGAAACAAGAGCAGCCCGTACTGGACCGCGTTCAGGGTCTGGATCAGGAAGGAAGCGAAATCCATGGGGAGAGTGACGAAATACCGAAATCCGGCGCGCTACCGGCGGGTTGAAAAGAGCGGAGAAACATCAATCAGGCCTGTCGTTCCCGCGCAGGCGGGAACCCAGTGTCGTATGTCGAGCGACCCCGACGAGAATGCGGACTTTATCGCCTCGCAGCGAAAGACACTGGGTTCCCGCCTGCGCGGGAACGACAAGTTATTACAGCTTGCAGCCGCGCGCCGGATCGGCCAGCTGCTTCCAGATCACGCCGACCACCTTGTTCTCGCCGTTCTCGACGCGGCGCAGATAGATGTCCTGTACCGGATTGTGGGCGCGGCTCATGGTCCACTTGCCGCGCGGGCTGTCGACCACCACGTTTTCCATCGCCGCCAGGAAAGCCTTGCGGTCGCCGATGTTGCCCTTGACCTTGTCCAGCCCGATCGCCAGTACCTCGGCGGTGTCGTAGCCCTGCACCGCGTAGACGTCCGGCGGCAGCTTGAACTTCTTTTCATAGGCGGCGCGGAACGCCTTGTTCTTCGGCAGGTCGAGCGCATCGCCGTAGTGCAGCGTGGTCAACAGGCCGTCGGCGGCCGGGCCGGTCGCTTCCAGCACGCCGTCGGTCAAAAAGCCCGAGCTGTACAGCGGGATCTTGTCCTTCAGGCCGGCCGCCGCGTAATCCTTGATGAACTTGGCGGCGCCGCCGCCGGCGAAGAAGCACGCCACCGCATCCGGCTTCAAGGCCGCGATCTCGGTCAGCAGCGCCTGGAACTCGACCTGCGGGAACGGCACCCACAATTCCTTGACCATCTTGCCGCCCTGCTTTTCGAAGCCTTCCTTGACCGACTTCATCGCGTCTTCGCCGGCGCCGTACTTCCAGGTGATGAAGACCACGTTCTTGTGACCCTTTTCCCACATCAGCTTGCCGACCGCGTGGCTGGCCTGCCAGTTGGAGAACGAGGTGCGGAACACGTTCGGCGCGCACAGCGGGCCGGTGGCGGCGTCCAGCCCGGCATTCGGGATCAACAGCGGCACGCCGCTTTCCTTGGCCACCTTCAACATCCCCATCACGACGCCGGAATGCACGGTGCCGACCAATACGTCGACCTTGTCGCGCGATACCAGCCGATTGGCGTTTTCCGGCGCCTTGGCCGGTTCCGACTCGTCGTCGACGGAAAAATATTCGATTTCACGCCCGCCAAGCTTGCCGCCGCGTTCGTCGACCGCCAGCTTGAAGCCGTTGGTGATCGCGGTGCCGAGCGCCGCATAGGTGCCGCTGTACGGCAGCATCAGCCCGACGCGCAGCTTGTCCTGCGCGCGCGCCAGCGGCGGCAGCGCCAGGAC
>JBATWJ010000457.1:0-1674 GCA_049672545.1 Burkholderiaceae bacterium | reverse complement strand
GGAAGGCGGTCGCGCCGGGGAGCACTGTGCGCGGCACGTCGTCGCAGGCAAGAATCCAGGCGACGCTTTGTTCGAGGCGGTCGATGCCGGCCGTCAGCGCGGCCCCGAGTTCGGCCGGCACGCTGCCGTCTTCCGGCAAATCCGCGCGCATCTCGGCCAGCAGCATGCCCATCGCAGCGCCGCGGTCGCGCAGCAGCTTGCGGCTGACAAGGTCGTTGGCCTGGATGCCGGTGGTACCCTCGTAGATGCGCGTGATGCGCACGTCGCGCAGCGGCTGGGTGGCGCCGGTTTCCTCGACGAAACCCATACCGCCGTGGATCTGGATACCGCAATCGGCGACTTCGCTGCCGAGTTCGGTGCTCCAGGCCTTGACCACCGGCATCATCAGGTCCACCAGGGCGCGATAGCGTTGCGCAAGGTCCGGCTGCGGCTCGCAGCGCGCGCGGTCGAACCAGGCGGCGGCGCAATAGGCCAGCATGCGCGCGCCCATCAGCTTGGCGCGCATTTCCAGCAGCATCCGCTTGACGTCGGCATGCCGGCAGATCGGCACGTTCCTTTCGCCGGTGGCCGCATCGCGCCCCTGGCGCCGCTCGCGCGCGAAGGCCAGCGCCTTCTGGTACGCCAACTCGGCCTGGGCAATACCCTGCAGCCCGACATTGAAGCGGCTCTCGTTGACCATCACGAACATGTACTCCAGGCCGCGGTGCAGTTCGCCCACCAGGTAGCCGACCGCGCCGCCGGCGTCGCCGTAGCTCATGGTGCAGGTCGGGCTGCCGCGGATGCCGAGCTTGTGCTCGAGGGCGATGCAGCGCATGTCGTTGCGCTCTCCCGGCTGGCCATCCGGCCCCGGCAGGTATTTCGGCACGACGAACAGCGAGATGCCGGCCACCCCGGCCGGTGCATCCGGCGTGCGGGCCAGCACCAGGTGCACGATGTTTTCGGTCAGATCGTGGTCGCCGTAGGTGATGAAGATCTTTTGCCCGAACAGCCGATAGCTGCCGTCGGCCTGAGGTTCGGCGCGGGTCTTGATGGCGCCGAGATCGGAGCCGGCGTTCGGCTCGGTCAGGTCCATGGTGGCGGCCCATTCGCCGCTGGCCAGCCGGGGCAGGTACAGCGCCTTCAGCGCGTCGTTCGCCGCTCCCGCCAGCGTCTCGAAGGCGCCGGCCGCCATCGGCGGCAGCATCGAAAAGGCCAGATTGGCGGAAAACCACATTTCCGTGACCGGAGCGGCGACGATCTTCGGCAGGCCCTGGCCGCCGGCGGCCAGCGGCAGGCCGAGGCCGACCCAGCCGGCATCGCGGAATTCCCGATAGGCGTCGCGCCAGCCGTCGGGCGTCGCGACGTCCACGCCTTCGAGGCGGCAGCCCTGGCGATCGCCGACCTGGTTCAGCGGGGCCAGCACGCCCGAGGAAAATTTCGCCGCCTCATCGAAAATGGCGGCCACCAGGTCCGGCGTTGCATCCTCGCAGCCGGGCAGGGCCGTCAGCGCCGGCATGTCGACCAGATGTTCGAAGATGAAGCGCATATCGCGCAGCGGGGCGAGGTACTCGTTCATGATTTCCAACATTTTTCTGGTTGCGCCATGCGCCGGGGCGCCGCTCCGGCCAACGCATGGCCGGGCCGGATCAGGCGGCCTTCAGGACCATCGCGATGCCCATGCCGCCGCCGATGCAC
>JBATWJ010000456.1:0-19571 GCA_049672545.1 Burkholderiaceae bacterium | reverse complement strand
CCTTCGCGCACGCCAGTCGCAAGGCGGTGGCGGCCGGCGGTTCGCCGGCCCCGGGCGTTTCGTCGACGGCGGGTGCCATGGTCTCGAACCGCAGATGCAGGCGCGACACCAGTTCGCGGCGATAGCGCGAGGTGGAGGAGAGAATCAGGCGCGGGGCGGACATGGGTAAAAGGGGGGCGGCGCTTCGGCGAAGTGCCGCGCGAAACCTCGCGGGCGGCCCCGAAAAAACGCGCTAAGGCTTTGACCGGTAACGGAAAAGCCTGTTATTATCGCAGGTTTTCCGGTCTCGCCTTCGCCATGAGAGCTTTTGTGATCGACGCTTTCGAATTCTCCCGGCTCAAGGAGCGCGCCGAGGGCGAGTTCAGCGTCGCCGAGCTCGGCCGGTTGGCCGCCGAGTGCGTCGATTCTTCCGGCAGCGTCGAATGGTCGCTGCAGGGCGGCGCCGACCAATACGGGCATCCGCAGCTGCAGCTGTGGGTGACGGCTACGCTGCAACTGATGTGCCAGCGTTGCCTGACGCCGTTTCCGTACCGGCTCAATACCCATTCGGTGCTGATCATGGCGCCCGACGAGGTCAGTGCGGATGCGATCGAGGAGCGACTGGCCGATGACACCGTCGACGTGATCGTCGGTTCGCGCCAGATGGGCGTGGCGGCGCTGGTCGAGGATGATGCTTTGCTGGCGATTCCGCCGGCCCCGAAGCACGAGGTCTGCCCCGACGACATCGCCGCCGGCGGCCTGCAGGGGGCTGAAAAACCGTCGCCGTTTGCAGTGCTGAAAAAGCTGAAACAGTAAGCGCGGCGAACCGGTGTGGCCGAGAATAGAGAATTTGCAGTAAAAGACCGGGCACGGCCGGAACTTGCCGTGCCGTATGTTAAAATTTCAAAACTTATGGTTTAGGAGTTGTCATGGCTGTCCAGCAAAACAAGAAGTCCCCGTCCAAGCGCGGCATGCACCGTTCGCACGATTTTCTGAGCGCACCGCCGCTGGCGGTCGAGCCGACCACCGGCGAAACGCATCTGCGCCATCACATCAGCCCGAACGGCTTTTATCGTGGGCGCAAGGTCTTGAAGACCAAGAACGACGAATAAGATCGTAGTTCGACGCGAAATGCGGCGCTGGAGCCTGGCTCTCCGGCGCCGCTTTTTCATGCCCGGCATCCTCCTTCTGTCATTTTGAATCAAGCCGAATGTGCCCCATAATGCGGGCTGGAGCGTGGCTCAGATCAAAACATGACAATTAAAATTTCTATCGACTGTATGGGTGGCGATCGAGGCCCATCGGTTACCGTCCCCGCTGCAATTGCCTTCGTTGACCGCGAACCGGATTCCGAACTGATCCTGGTCGGACTGGAAGACGAAATCTGCGCCCAGCTCAAGAAGCACAAGGCTTCCGATCATCCCCGCCTGACTGTGGTTGCCGCGTCTGAGGTCGTCGCGATGGACGATGCGGTCGAAGTGGCGCTACGCCGGAAGAAGGATTCATCGATGCGGGTGGCGATCAATCTGGTCAAGGACGGGCAGGCGCAAGCCTGCGTTTCTGCCGGCAATACCGGCGCACTGATGGCGGTTTCGCGCTACGTGCTGAAAACCATTCCTGGCGTCGACCGTCCGGCGATCTGCACACTGATCCCGAACCAGAAGGATCGCCCGACCTATATGCTCGACTTGGGGGCCAACGTCGACTGCGAGCCGCAGCACCTGCATCAGTTCGCGCTGATGGGCTCGGTCTTGGTGTCGGCGATGGAAAACATTCCGCGCCCAACGGTCGGCCTGCTCAACATCGGCGAGGAAGACATCAAGGGCAACGACGTCGTCAAGCAGACCGCCAAGCTGCTGCGTGCCGATCACGAACAGGGTGTGCTGAACTTCTACGGCAACGTCGAAGGCAACGATATTTTCAAAGGCACCACCGACCTGGTGGTGTGCGACGGCTTCGTCGGCAACGTGGTATTGAAGGCGTCCGAAGGCCTGGGGCGCTTCGTCAAGACCGTGCTGACCGCCGAATTCAAGAGCAGCCCGCTGAACATGCTGGGGGCGTTGATCGCACGCGGCGCGATCAAATCCTTCAGCCGCCGCATGAACCCGTCCCGCTACAATGGCGCCAGCCTGCTCGGCCTGCGCGGACTGGTATTCAAGAGCCATGGCGGCGCCGACGTCTATGAGTACGGCTGGGCGATCAAGCGCGCCTTCGACGCCGCCAATCATGGCGTGCTGTCGCGCGTGTCGGCCACCATCGCCGAATTGATGCCGCAGGTCGAAAGTCTCGCCGCCAAGGATTCCGCGGCGGCCACCGAACCGTTCCAAGAGAAAAGAGCATGAACCTTTACAGCAAAATCATCGGGACTGGCAGCTATCTGCCGCCCAGGCGGGTGACCAACCACGAGCTGGCGGCGCAACTGGCGGAAAAGGGAGTGGAAACCTCGGACGAATGGATTGTGTCGCGCAGTGGCATCTCGGCGCGCCATTACGCGGAACCGGACATGCAGGCCAGTGACCTCGCCGTGCACGCCGCGCGCCAGGCACTGGACATGGCCGGGATGGAGGCCGACCGGATCGACCTCATCATCCTCGCTACCTCGACCCCGGACTTCTTTGGTGGCTTTCCAAGTACCGCCTGCGTCGTGCAACGCAAGCTGGGCATCGGCAATCTGTGCCCGGCGCTCGACGTGCAGGCGGTGTGCAGCGGCTTCGTCTATGCGATGGCGGTGGCGGACAGCTTCATCCGCACCGGCGCCCATAGGAATGTGCTGGTGATTGGCGCCGAAGTGTTTTCGCGCATCCTGAATTTCGAGGATCGCACTACCTGCGTACTGTTCGGTGATGGCGCCGGCGCGGTGGTGATGAGCGCATCGAACGAGCCTGGCGTGCTATCCACCAAGCTGCACGCCGATGGCCAGCATGGCGACATCCTGTGCGTGCCGGGCGGCGTGCGCGGCGGCGTGGTCGAAGGCAGCGCCTTCCTGCACATGGACGGGCCGGCGGTCTTCAAGCTGGCGGTATCGGTGCTGGAAAAGGTGGCCACCGAAGCGCTGCGGGCGGCCGATATGGAGGCGGCGCAGATCGACTGGCTGATCCCGCACCAGGCCAACATCCGCATCATGCAGAGCACCACCCGCAAGCTCGGCCTGCCGCTCGAAAAAATGATCGTCACGGTCGACCAGCATGGCAATACCTCGGCCGCCTCGATCCCGCTGGCACTGGATACGGCGGTGCGCGACGGCCGCATCAAGCCCGGACATCACGTGATGATGGAAGGAGTCGGCGGCGGCTTCACCTGGGGCGCGGTACTGGCGCGCATGTAAATTTCAAGCGATAGAAGAATGAGCAAATTTGCCTTTGTTTTTCCCGGCCAGGGTTCGCAAGCGATCGGGATGCTGAATGGATTCGCCGCCAATCCGGCGGTGCAGGAAACGGTTGCCGAGGCGTCTGCCGTCCTCGGTTTCGATCTTGGCAAGCTGATCGCCGAAGGGCCGAAGGAAGAGCTGGATCTGACCACCAATACCCAGCCGGTCATGCTGACCGCGGCGGTGGCTTTTTTCCGCGCCTGGAGTGCCGCCGGCGGCGCGGTGCCGGCGCTGGTCGCCGGCCACAGCCTGGGTGAATATTCGGCGCTGGTGGCCGCCGGCGCGATTTCCTTCCAGGACGCTTTGCCGTTGGTGCGCTTTCGTGCCCAAGCGATGCAGGAAGCGGTGCCGGTCGGGCAGGGCGGCATGGCGGCGATTCTCGGCCTGTCGGACGAGGATGTGCGCGCCGCCTGTGCCGAGGCAGCACAGGGCGAGGTGGTCGAAGCGGTCAATTTCAACGCCCCGGCGCAGGTCGTGATCGCCGGGCAGTCGGCAGCGGTGGCGCGCGCCTGCGAGATTGCCAAGGGCAAGGGCGCCAAGCGGGCGCTGGTGCTGCCCGTGTCGGCACCATTCCATTCGTCGCTGCTGAAACCGGCGTCGGACCGTCTGCGCGACTACCTGGTGCAGCTCGCCGTTGCGGCGCCGCACATCCCGCTGATCAACAACGTCGACGTCGCCATCGAGAGCGATCCGCAGCGCATCAAGGATGCGCTGGTGCGGCAGGCCGCCAGCCCGGTGCGCTGGGTCGAAACGATACAGGCGATGGCGGCGCAAGAAGTGCAGTACGTGATCGAATGCGGTCCAGGCAAGGTGCTGGCCGGCTTGACCAAGCGCATCGACGGCAACCTGACCGGCGACGCGATCGTCGACCAGGCGTCGCTGGACAAGATACTGGAACTGATGCGGTGAACATGGAAAACGCGAATCTGAATCTGAACGGAGAAGTGGCGCTGGTGACCGGTGCTTCGCGTGGGATCGGCCGCGCCATCGCGCAGGAACTGGCGCGCCAAGGAGCGACCGTAGTCGGCAGCGCGACTTCGGAAGCGGGCGCGGCGGCGATCACCGAATACCTGCAGGCGGCGCCGGTTCCGGGCCGTGGCATCGTTCTCGACGTCAACGATGCGGCCCAGTGCCAGGCAGCGGTCGACAGTGTGCAGAAGGACTTCGGCAGCCTCTCGATCCTGGTCAACAATGCCGGCATTACGCAGGACCAACTGGCGATGCGCATGAAGGATGAAGAATGGGAGGCGGTGATCGCCACCAATCTGACCGCGGTGGCGCGCCTGTCGCGAGCGGTGCTGCGCGGGATGATGAAAGCCAGGCATGGGCGTATCATCAACATCACGTCGGTGGTGGGAGCGGCCGGCAATCCCGGGCAGATGAACTATGCGGCGGCCAAAGCCGGCGTGGCTGGCATGAGCCGGGCGCTGGCGCGCGAAATCGGCAGCCGCAACATCACCGTCAACTGCGTCGCCCCCGGCTTCATCGATACCGATATGACCAAGGTCCTGAGTGAAGAGCAGGCGGCCGCGATCCTGCAGCAAATCCCGCTCGGGCGCTTGGGAAAACCGGAGGAAATCGCTGCCGCGGTTGCCTTTCTCGCCTCCAGGCAGGCAGCCTACATCACCGGCACCACGCTTCACGTTAACGGCGGCATGTACATGAATTAAGGCTTGCTTATCCGCTTTTGATACAAGTTTGGTTAATGTTGAAAGCAGAAGCTAAATCTGAATTCTCACTGCGCAAACCTGATAAAATGCGCGCACTTTCTGTAACCCACAATCTGGAGGCATAGCATGTCCGACATCGAACAACGCGTTAAGAAGATCGTCGCCGAGCAATTAGGTGTGGCCGAGGCCGACATCAAGAACGAATCTTCCTTCGTCGACGATCTTGGCGCCGATTCGCTCGATACGGTCGAACTGGTGATGGCCCTCGAAGACGAATTCGAAATGGAAATTCCCGACGAACAAGCCGAGAAGATCACCACCGTGCAGCAGGCGATCGATTACGCCAAGGCGCACGTCAAGGCCTGATTGGACTGCATCGATCCGAGGAGTAACTGCTTGAGCCGCAAACGAGAACGCCGCATCGTCGTCACCGGACTGGGTTGCGTTTCCCCGGTCGGCAATACCGTTGCCGAAGCATGGGACGCCATCGTGGCCGGCAAATCCGGCATCGCCAATATCACCAAATTCGACGCCACTCCTTTCTCCACCCGCTTTGCCGGGGAAGTGAAGAACTTCAATGTCGAGGAGTACATTCCAGGCAAGGAAGCGCGCCATATGGATACCTTCATCCATTACGGCATGGCGTCCGCGATCCAGGCGATCCAGGACAGCGGTCTGGCAGTCACCGAAGAAAATGCCGAACGGATTGGCGTGCTGGTCGGTTCCGGCATCGGCGGTCTGCCGCTGATTGAAGAGACGCACGCCGAATTGACCAACCGCGGTCCGCGCCGGATCAGCCCGTTTTTCGTTCCGGCCTCGATCATCAACATGATTTCTGGCAATCTTTCCATCAAATATGGAATGAAAGGGCCGAATCTTGCAATCGTCACCGCCTGCACTACCGGCTTGCACTGCATCGGGATGGCGGCGCGCATGATCGAATACGGTGACGCAGACGTCATGATTGCCGGCGGCGCCGAATCGACCATTTCCCCGCTCGGCCTCGGTGGCTTCGCTTCCGCGCGGGCGCTGTCGGCACGCAACGAGGATCCCGCTACCGCTTCGCGTCCATGGGACAAAGACCGCGATGGTTTCGTGCTGGGCGAGGGCGCTGGCGTGATGGTGCTGGAAGAGTATGAATATGCGAAGGCGCGCGGTGCGAAAATTTACGCGGAGGTCTTGGGCTTCGGCATGAGCGCGGACGCCTACCACATGACCGCACCGCTGGAAAACGGCGAGGGCGCTTGCCGCTCGATGACGGCAGCGATGAACAACGCCGGCATCGATGCCGCACAGGTGGACTATGTCAATGCGCACGGCACCTCGACGCCGTTGGGCGACATCGCCGAAACGGTCGCGATCAAGCGCGCCCTGGGCGTGCGTGCGAAGGACATCGTGGTCAACTCCACCAAGTCAATGACCGGTCACCTGCTAGGCGGCGCCGGCGGTCTGGAATCCGTATTTACCGTGCTCGCGGTGCATCACCAGTTGTCACCGCCAACCATCAATATATTCAACCAGGATCCGGCCTGCGATCTCGATTATTGCGCCAACTCCGCGCGCAATATGCCGATCGGCATCGCCATGAAGAACTCCTTTGGATTTGGCGGTACCAACGGTACCCTGGTTTTCGGGCGGCTTTAGCGCCCGGCGATGCCGCCCTGGCGGCATCGCGCATGAATCCGATGTCGCTCGCTCTGTACGCCGTGGTGAAGCCATCCAGGCGCTTATGGGTTCTCACCTGTGGCATGTGTTTCGCGGTGCTGGCCGCGGCCAGTCTGATTGGAGTCGGGCTGGTGGGCGACCTCGCGTTTTTTCCCCGAACCGTGGTTGGCGGGGCCAGCGGTTTCATCGTGTTTTCTGTTCTTTATCAGCAGGCGCGCAGAAGATCCGAGTTCCATATCCATATAAGCGGCTCCGGACAGCTTAGACTTGCCGAGGTGGAGCCGGAGCGGGGAAGCCACCATCGCCGTGGGCGGATTCCGGTGCCGCCGCAAAGGAATGCCACCCTGCTACCGGCCTCGACCATCTGGTCATGGCTGCTGCTGTTGCGGTTGCAATTGGACGATAAAACGGTGGTGACGGTACCGGTATTGCCGGACTGCCTGCCGGCCGACACCTTCCGCGCGCTGTCGGTCGCTTGCCGCTGGCTCGCCGCCCATGATCAATCCATGAAATACTAGTCGGGGTACGAGAAGCCTTGTATTTTGGTGAACTTATTGTGTTTCGCCCAGTCAATGTTTCAAGTCGCGCGGTTGTTGCAATAGAACAAGGGAATGGCGATTGACGACAGAACGCGATATAGATCAGTTGCTTGTCGAGCGCGTCCAGCGCGGCGATAAAAAAGCATTTGAATTATTGGTGACCAAGTACCAGCGGAAGTTGATGCGGCTTGTGTCGCGGCTGGTGCGCGACCAGGCGGAGGCGGAAGACGTGGTGCAGGAATCCTTTATCAAGGCTTATAGGGCGCTGCCGCAGTTTCGGGGGGATTCGGCCTTCTACACCTGGCTCTACCGGATTGGCATCAATACCGCCAAAAACTATCTGGTCACCCAGGCGCGCAGGGCGCCGACTTCCACCGAGGCGGACGCCGAGGAGGCAGAAACTTTTGATGACGGCGAGCACCTAAGGGATATCAACACGCCTGAGTCAATGCTAGCCACAAAGCAGATTGCCCAAACCGTCAATCTCGCCATGGATGCGCTGCCCGATGAGTTGCGCATGGCCATCACCCTGCGCGAGATCGAGGGTTTGAGCTACGACGAAATCGCTGAAGCGATGCGATGCCCGATCGGAACCGTGCGCAGCCGCATCTTCCGGGCGCGCGAAGCCATTGCGGAAAAATTGAGGCCGTTGCTGGATACGGCGATCGACAAGCGCTGGTGAGCCAAGCGATGCAGTGGTTTGGAAAACAGGGCAGTTCTGCTTAACGAGGTAGGATATGAATACGAACATGACTCAGGAACAGATTTCCGCCCTGGTAGACGGCGAACTTGGTGATTTCGAGGTCGAGCCGGTGCTGGCCGCTCTGCGGCATGCCGGCGGGCGGGATACCTGGGAAATCTACCATCGGATCGGCGACGTCCTGCGTTCGGACGAGATGGCGCTTGAATTGAGTCCCGATTTTTCGCGGCGCCTGTTTGATCGCCTGGAGGCGGAACCCATCATCATCGCGCCGGCCATGGCGCCGACGCGTGAAGCTGCGGCAGCCGATGCCATCGTCGTTCCCGATGTGGGTGTCGCCCTGCCTTCGCGGCGCGCCATGAAGCGCTTCGCGCTGCCCGGCATGGTGGCCGCCGCCGCAGTGGCGACGGTCGCATTCATCACCACGCCGCAAATGATGGTGGCCGGTGCCGACGATGCTCCTCCTGCGGTCGCGGCTGCCACCGTCGGACAACCAGTGCTGGCGAATGCGGCTATGGAAACCACCGCCGGCGTGGCGCCGGTGGCGGTCGTGGCGAAGACCAAGGCTGTCGCCGCGGACCCGGAAGAGGTGATTCTGCGCGATCCGCGCATCGATGAATACCTGTTCGCGCATCAGCGGTTTTCCTCGTCGGTCTACAGTACCGCGCAATTCGCCCGTTCTTCCTCGTTTGCTTCCAATCCGGGTAAATGATCGTATGGGGCAAACAGTGGTATTGCTGAAATTTGTCGTTGCGCTGTACGCCTTCTTCGGATTCGCTGCCCAGGCAGCCAGCAACATGCCGGTGGACAAGCCGGCCGAGGCGCAAGACGCGCAGATTTTGCTGAAGAAGATCCAGGCTGCGGCGCAGCGGCTGAACTACACCGGAACTTTCATCTATCAGCAGGGGAATCTGGTGCGCGCGTCGCGCATCACCCACCTGCTGGATGGCCGCAACGAAATCGAGAAGCTCGAAGTCCTCGATGGCAAGGCGCGCGAATACATCCGCACCAACGAGGAAATCACCTGCTACCTGCCTGAGACCCGCACGGTACTGATCGAGAAGCGCGTCACCAAGGACGTGTTTCCGGCGATCGTCGCCGCCGCGCCGTCAGACCTGGCCCAGTACTACGACATCCGCAAGGGCGAAACCGGCCGTGTTGCCGGCTACGACTGCCAGGCGGTGGTGCTGAAGCCGAAGGATGATGCGCGCTATGGCTACAAATTGTGGGCGGAAAAGTCGACCGGCCTTCTGCTACGCGCGCAAACCCTGAACGAAAAGGATGAAGTGATCGAACAGATCGCCTTCACCCAGCTCGGCATCGGCAATATCGACCGCCGCCAGGTGCGACCCAGTGTCACCAGCACCGCCGGCTGGCATGTCGAGAACGCAGTGATGGAGCAGGTCGACTTGTCGAACTGGGTGGTGAAATCGCTGCCGCCCGGGTTCACCCGCATCCGCGAATTGCGGCGGCTGGTATCGGATACGCCAGCCCAGGGCGGTACCAGCGCTGCCGCGCACGAAAGCGCCCAGGCGAGCCAGCGCGAAGTGTCGCAGATCGTCTTTTCGGACGGGCTGGCGGCGATTTCGATCTTCATCGAGCCGGGCAGCCAGAGCCGCACCGAAGGTTCCATGCGGCAGGGCGCGACCAGCATTGTCGGCAAGCGGCTTGGCGACTACTGGTTGACTGTAGTAGGGGAGGTGCCGCCGGCGGCAATCCGCCAGATCGCCAATTCTATTGAACTCAAAACCAAATAATAAAACCATGAAGACGACGCCTTTTTTCCGCAATACCCTGTTTGCTGTCCTGTTCGGCGCCGGTGTCCTGGCCGCGCCGGCAGTCACCGGCTTGGCCGCCGCATCGGCGGTAACCGTGAGCGGCTTGCCCGATTTTGCCGATATGGTCGAGAAGGTCGGACCGGCGGTGGTCAATATTCGTACCACTGAAAAGGTCAAGGTCGAGCCTGGGGTGCCAGGCGGTGAAGACGAGGAAATGCAGGAATTCTTCCGCCGTTTCTTCGGCATTCCGATGCCGCGTCAGCAGACGCCGACGCCACGTGGCCGCACGCCGGCGCCGCAACCGGAGGAGCAGGTGGTGCCGCGCGGCGTCGGTTCCGGTTTCATCATTTCGGCCGATGGTTACGTGATGACCAATGCGCATGTGGTGGAAGGCGCCAGTGAGGTCTATGTCACGCTGACCGACAAGCGCGAATTCAAGGCCAAGATCATCGGCGTCGACAAGCGTACCGATGTCGCCCTGGTGAAGATCGAGGGCAGCAATCTGCCACGGCTGACGATCGGTGATTCGGACAAGTTGCGCGCCGGCGAATGGGTGGTTGCGATCGGCTCGCCGTTCGGCCTGGCCAACACCGTCACCGCCGGCATCGTGTCGGCCAAGGCGCGCGACACAGGTGACTATCTGCCGCTGATCCAGACCGACGTCGCGGTCAACCCGGGCAATTCCGGCGGGCCGCTGATCAACATGCGCGGCGAGGTCATCGGCATCAATTCGCAGATCTACAGCCGTTCTGGCGGCTACATGGGGATTTCGTTCGCGGTGCCGATCGACGAGGCGATGCGGGTGGCAGACCAGTTGAAGGCCAACGGCCGCGTGACGCGCGGGCGCATCGGCGTGCAGATCGGCGAAGTGACCAAGGACGTGGCCGAATCGCTCGGCCTGGCCAAAGCGCAGGGCGCACTGGTGCAGCGCGTCGAGCCGGACGGCCCGGCCGCGAAGAGCGGGCTGGAAGCTGGCGACATCATCCTGAAGTTCGACGGCACGCCGATCGAGAAGACCAGCGACCTGCCGCGGCTGGTCGGCGCCACCAAGCCGGGCGCGCGCGCCACTGTGACAATCTGGCGCAAGGGTACGACGCGCGACATCCAGCTGACGGTGGCCGAACTGGAGCCGGAAGGAGCGGCCAAGACCGAGCAGAAAAAGCCGCAGCAGGCACCGCAGGCGGTCAACAGCCTGGGCCTTGGCGTCAGCGATCTGACCGAGGCGCAGAAGAAGGAAGCAAAGGTCGACGCCGGCGTCCTGGTCGAAGCGGCCGAAGGTCCGGCCGCTCGTGCCGGCCTGCGTCCGGGCGACATCATCCAGCGCCTGAACAACACCGACATCAAGGACGCCAAGCAATTCAACGCACTGGTGGCCAAGCTGGAGCCAAAGAGAATGGCGGTGCTGCTGGTGCGTCGCGGTGATTCCTCGCAGTTCGTGCCGCTGCGTCCGAACTGAGACCGGGCGCCTTGCGCCGTGACTGGGTTGCCGGTTCGCGCCGGCAACCCTTTTTCTTGTGAAGTCCGCCCGATGTCCGACCGTTTGCCGCCGACGCTGGTCCTGTATTCCCGTTCCTATTGCCACCTGTGCGAGCAGATGCGCGACGCGCTGCAGCCGCTGCGCCAGGACCATGGCTTTGCGCTGGAAGTGGTGGATGTCGACGCCGACCCGGCGCTGGTGGCGCAGTACGACGAACTGGTGCCGGTGCTGGTGGGCCGCCGCGCCGGCGAAGAGGGGGTGCAGCTATGCCATTATTTCCTCGACGAAGCAAAGGTCAGGGAATTCCTGGCACATTGCTGAACTGGCCACGGTTTCCGGATGAGCAATATACAGGGCAGTGTATTTTAAAAAATGCCTGTTCTTCTTCCGGGATAGGCCATTTTTCAGGCATACTCCCCGTTTTTTGTAATCGCCTTGGTCAAGGGCGAGCCGGGCGGCAAAAGTCGAAAGGCATCGGCGCCCGCATTGGCGCCGTGCCTGCGGCGGCCGTGGTCACCTCGCCGGCAGCCGGCGTGCGGGCTTTTGCGGGCCGAAATCCGGTAAAATGACGCCGACGAATGTCTCGTGCAACAAGGCGCTCAACTGGGGACTCTGCCCCCGCCGGAGCGCCTTTTTTGCAATCGCCTCCTGAACACTGCAGGGCGAACGCCGGCCTTTGCCGCCGGCCGCCGCCCGGGACTTTATGAATAACATCCGCAATTTTTCCATCATCGCCCACATCGATCACGGCAAGTCGACGCTGGCTGATCGCATCATCCAGCTGTGCGGCGGTCTGTCCGACCGCGAAATGGAAGCCCAGGTGCTGGATTCGATGGCGCTCGAACGCGAGCGCGGCATTACCATCAAGGCGCAGACCGCCGCGCTGACCTACAAGGCGCGCGACGGCGTCACCTACAACCTGAACCTGATCGACACGCCCGGCCACGTCGACTTCAGCTACGAAGTCAGTCGCTCGCTGTCGGCTTGCGAGGGCGCGCTGCTGGTGGTCGACGCCTCGCAGGGGGTCGAGGCGCAGACGGTCGCCAACTGCTATACCGCGCTCGACCTCGGCGTCGAGGTGGTGCCGGTGCTGAACAAGATCGACCTGCCGTCGGCCGAACCGGAAAACGCCAGCGCCGAGATCGAGGAAGTGATCGGCATCGATGCCTCCGCCGCGGTGCGCTGCTCGGCCAAGACCGGCTTTGGCGTCGAGGACGTGCTGGAGGCTCTGGTAGCCAAGGTGCCACCGCCACAGGGTGACCCGGCCGCGTCATTGCAGGCGCTGATCATCGATTCCTGGTTCGACAACTACGTTGGCGTGGTGATGCTGGTGCGCATCGTCAACGGCACGCTGCGGCCGAAGGACAAGATCCTGCTGATGGCGACCGAATCACAGCACCTGGTCGAAAGCGTCGGCGTGTTCACGCCGAAGTCGGTCGCGCGCGAGACGCTGTCGGCCGGCCAGGTCGGCTTCATCATCGCCGGCATCAAGGAGTTGAAGGCGGCCAAGGTCGGCGACACGGTGACGCTGGCGTCGGCCCCGGCCGCCGCGCCCTTGCCCGGCTTCAAGGAAGTGCAGCCGCAGGTGTTCGCCGGCCTGTTCCCGGTCGAAGCCAACCAGTACGACGCGCTGCGCGATTCGCTGGAAAAGCTCAAGCTGAACGACGCCGCGCTGCAGTACGAGCCGGAAGTGTCGCAGGCGCTCGGCTTTGGCTTCCGCTGCGGCTTCCTCGGTCTGTTGCACATGGAAATCGTGCAGGAACGACTCGAGCGCGAGTTCGACATGGACTTGATCACCACCGCACCGACGGTGATCTACGAAGTCCAGCTGCGCGACGGCAGCATGATCATGGTCGACAACCCGTCCAAAATGCCGGAGCCGTCCAAGATCGAGGACATCCGCGAGCCGATCGTCACCGTCAACCTGTACATGCCGCAGGAATACGTCGGTTCGGTGATCACGCTGTGCACGCAGAAGCGCGGCATCCAGATGGACATGAGCTACCACGGCAAGCAGGTCAAGCTGACCTACGAGATGCCGATGGCGGAAATCGTATTGGACTTCTTCGACCGGCTGAAGTCGACCTCGCGCGGCTACGCGTCGATGGAATACGAATTCAAGGAATACCGCTCGTCCGACGTGGTCAAGGTCGACATGCTGATCAATGGCGAAAAGGTCGACGCGCTGGCGATCATCGTGCATCGCGCCAACAGCCAGTATCGCGGCCGCGCGGTGGCGGCCAAGATGCGCGAGCTGATCCCGCGCCAGATGTTCGATGTCGCCATCCAGGCGGCCATCGGCGCCAACATCATCTCGCGTGAAAACGTCAAGGCGCTGCGCAAGAACGTGCTGGCCAAATGCTACGGCGGCGACATCAGCCGCAAGCGCAAGCTGCTGGAAAAGCAGAAGGCCGGCAAGAAGCGGATGAAGCAGGTCGGCTCGGTGGAAATCCCGCAGGAAGCGTTTCTGGCAATCTTACAAGTGGACGAGAAATGACTGTGCAATCGGTGTTGGGCAATTTCGCGCTGATCCTGTTCGTGCTGATGGTCGGCACCGGCATCATCTGGTGCCTGGACGTGTTCTATCTGGCCCGGCAGCGGCGCGTGCGGGCCGACGCGGCGCTGGCCGATTTCGATTCCCGCAACGCGCGGCTGGCAGCGGATGGCGTCAAGCCGGAAACCGGCGGCCGCGCCGCGCTGGAAGCGCGCCTGCTGCGGCAGCCGGCCTGGATCGAGTATTCCGGCAGCTTCTTTCCGGTCATCGCGCTGGTGTTCTTCCTGCGTTCCTTCTTGTACGAGCCGTTCAAGATCCCGTCCAGTTCGATGGTGCCGACGCTGCAGGTCGGCGATCTGATCCTGGTGAACAAATTCACCTACGGCATCCGGCTGCCGATCATCAACAAGAAAATCATCGAAGTAAACCAGCCGCAGCGCGGCGACGTCATGGTGTTCAAGTATCCGAAAGACGTGTCGCTCGATTACATCAAGCGCGTGATCGGCGTGCCTGGTGATAAAATTGTGTATAAAAACAAGCGTTTAACGATCAATGGTAAAGCGATTTCTTACAAGCAGCTGCCGGATTACCTGGACGACGAGCATTTGAGCTACTCGCAGCAGTATGAAGAAAACCTGTCCGGTGTCGAGCACCGGATCCTGAACGACGAACGGGCGCCGTCCTATGTGCCGAACCCGGACGCCTTCCCGCAGCACGAGCTGTGCACCTATGATCTGGAAGGGTTCGCCTGCACCGTGCCGGCCGGGCACTATTTCATGATGGGCGATAATCGCGACAACAGCCTGGACAGCCGTTATTGGGGCTTCGTGCCGGACCAGAACATCGTTGGCAAGGCATTTTTCGTGTGGATGAATCTCGGCAACTTGAAGCGCATCGGCAGTTTCCAATAAACGCGTTCGGGAGGAGGGGAGAATGGAATACGGAGCGGATCGCAGGCAGCGCGGCATCACCCTGGTCGGATTGATCTTCGTGCTGGCGCTATTGGGCGCGCTCGGCGTACTGGGCATGAAGGTGGTGCCGACCGTGGTCGAGTACTACTCGATCAAGAAGGCGGTGGCGAGCGCGAAGACGGCCGGCACCACGATCCCGGAAATCCAGGCTGCCTTCGACCGCCAGACCGACGTCGGCTACATCGACTCGATTTCCGGCAAGGACCTGGAAATCGTCAAGGATGGCGATGACATCGAGATCAGCTTCGCCTATCCGAAGAAGATCCCGCTGTTCGGCCCGGCCAGCCTGCTGATCGAATACACCGGCACCACCGCCCGGCGGCCGGCGGGAAAGCGGGCGGCGACGCAGTAAAAGGAACCAACAGGCGGCGGATTGAATGGAACTCATGTTATTGGAAAAGCGGCTAGGCCATACATTCCAGCAGCCTGCGTTGTTGCAGCAAGCCTTGACCCACCGCAGCCACGGCAGCGTGCACAACGAGCGGCTCGAATTCCTCGGCGACTCGGTCCTCAACTGCGTGGTCGCCTCGCTGCTGTTCGAGCGCTACCCGGAAATCGACGAAGGTGACCTGTCGCGCGTGCGCGCGAATCTGGTCAAGCAGCAGTCTTTGTATGAAATCGCGCAGCGGCTCGAGTTGCCGCACTTCCTCCGCCTGGGCGAGGGCGAGCTGAAATCGGGCGGTTTCCGCCGGCCATCGATCCTGGCCGACACGCTGGAAGCGCTGTTCGGCGCGATTTTCCTGGATGCCGGCTTCGATGCCGCGCGCGACGTGGTGCGCGCGCTGTACATCCCGATCCTCGATACGGTCGATCCGAAGACGCTCGGCAAGGACGCCAAGACGCTGCTGCAGGAATATCTGCAGGGCAAGAAGATCGCGCTGCCGCAATACAACGTGGTGGCGACCCACGGCGCCGCTCACAATCAGGAATTCGAAATCGAATGCCTGGTGCCGAAGCTCGATATCCAGGTGTTCGGCACCGGCGGCAGCCGCCGAGCCGGCGAGCAGGCTGCCGCCAAGCTGGCGCTGGAAGTGGCGCAGGCGATGCTGCTGAAGTCACCGTCCGCTGTTCGCAAGAGCAAGCCGCGCACCGCGCAATTGAAGCTGGCCGGCATTGCCACCATCCAGCCCGATGCGCCGGCTCATGCGCCGGCCCCGCGCAAGCCGGGCAAGGCCGAGGCCGAACCGAAGGCGGCGGCCAGGATCGAAACCAAGGCCGAGGCAAGAACCGAGGCCAGGGTGGATACGAAGACCGTGCCGCTGCCAGCCGATGGGGAAGCCGCGGCGCACAAGTCCACCGCCAAGCCCGCTGAAGCCAGAGCCCCGGAGCCCGACGGCACCGATCCGCTACCTTCTCACCAACCGAAAAGCGCATGACCGAAGCCACCCCCTCCGCCGATTTCCGCTGCGGTGCCATTGCCATCGTCGGCCGTCCGAACGTCGGCAAGTCGACGCTGATGAATGCGCTGATCGGCGTCAAGGTCAGCATCACCTCGCGCAAGGCGCAGACCACGCGGCACCGGATCACCGGCATCCAGACCACAGCCGACGCGCAGTTCGTCTATGTCGATACGCCCGGTTTCCAGACTCGCCACGCGAATGCGCTGAACCGCACCCTGAATCGCACCGTGACCACTGCGCTGGATGGCGTCGACGTCGTGCTGTTCGTGGTCGAGGCCGGCAGCTTCGGCCCGGCCGACCAGCAGGTGGTCGACCTGCTGCCGAGCGCGGTGCCGGTGATCCTGGTGCTCAACAAGTCCGACCACGTCAAGGACAAGGCGCTGCTGATGCCGTTCGCGCAGCGGGTCGCGGCGCACCACCCGTTCGCCGCGGTGGTGCCGGTGTCCGCCAAGCAGGGCTTCCAGCTGCGCAACCTGCAGGACGAAATCCGTCGCCACCTGCCGCACAATCCGCCGATGTTCGGCGCCGACGACATCACCGACCGCAGCGAAAAATTCCTGGCGGCCGAGATCGTGCGCGAAAAAGTGTTCCGTTTCGTCGGCGACGAACTGCCGTACACCAGCACGGTCCTGATCGAGAAGTTCGAGCAGGAAGGCGATCTGCGGCGCGTGTTCGCGGCGGTGCTGGTCGAGCGCGACAGCCACAAGTCGATGTTGATCGGCAGGAAGGGTGAGCGCCTGAAGGAGATCTCGACCCAGGCGCGGCTCGACATGGAGCGCCTGTTCGGCGGTCCGGTGTATCTGGAAATCTGGGTCAAGGTGAAATCGGGCTGGGCCGACAACGAAGCCGGCCTGCGCGCCTACGGCTACGAATAAGCGCTGCCGCGCATGGACGTGATCGCCATCGAACCGGATTCGAGCCCGCTGCCCAGCCCGCCTCCCGCCACTGATGCCGCCGGTACCACACAGACGGCACCGCGCCCGCGTGCACAGCCGGAAAAGGCGCATCGGGTCGGACACCAGCCGGGCTTCGTGCTGCACAGCCATCCGTACAAGGAAACCAGTCTGATCATCGAGGTGTTCGCCCGCGACTACGGCCGCGTGGCGCTGGTGGCCAAGGGTGCCAAGCGCCCGCATTCGAAGCTGCGCGGCGTGCTGCAGACCTTCCAGCCGCTGGCGCTAGGCTGGAGCGGAAAATCGGAAATGCGCACGCTGACCGCCGCCGAATGGGTCGGCGGCATGCCGCCGCTGGAACGCTCGGCGTTGCTGTGCGGCTTTTACCTGAACGAGCTGCTGGTCAAGCTGCTGGCGCGCGACGATCCGCATCCGGCGCTGTTCGACCGCTACGTGGCGACGCTGAACCAGCTGGCGCACGACGAGCCGCCACCGATCGTGCTGCGCCAGTTCGAACGTGCGCTGCTGAAGGAAACCGGCGTCGCCGGCGATTTCTCGCTGTGCGCCGCGACCGGCAAACCGGTCGAGCCGCAGCGGCAGTACGTGGTCGACCCCGAGCGCGGCCCGCGCCCGGCGCTGCCGTCGGACGTCTGGCCGCGGGTGGCCGGCAAGACGCTGTTGGACATGGAGCGCGAAGACTACGGTGACGCCGCCACCCAGAGCCAGAGCAAGTTCCTGATGCGCTTTCTGCTGGCGCACCATCTGAACGGCGCGCCGCTGAACACGCGCCAGATCCTGATCGATCTGATGCAGTTGTAGGGGGGCTGCCGTACCGCCTCCGATTCCTGGACCGCCATGAAAAATTTCCCCTGGACCAGCATCGCCGCCGGCTTCGTCACGGTGCTGGTTGGCATCACCAGTTCCGCCGTCATCGTCCTGCAGGCGGCTTCCGCCGCTGGCGCTACGCCGGAGCAGATCAGCTCCTGGATGCTGGCGCTCGGGGCGGGCATGGGCGTCACCTGCATCGGCCTGTCGCTGCGCTACCGGGCGCCGGTGGTCACCGCCTGGTCAACGCCGGGCGCGGCGCTGCTGGTAACCAGCCTGGCCGGCATCCCGATGGGGGAAGCGATCGGGGCCTTCATGTTCGCCGCCGCGTTGATCACGCTGTGCGGCGTGACCGGCTGGTTCGAACGCGCGATGGGCCGGATTCCGGTGTCGATCGCGGCGGCGATGCTGGCAGGCATTCTGGCCAACTTCGGAATGAGCGTATTCGTCGCCATGAAATCGCAGTTCGTGCTGGTGTTCGCGATGTTCGCAGCCTATCTGCTGTGCAAGCGCTGGCTGCCGCGCTACGCGATCATCGTGGTGCTGGCGATCGGCATGGCGCTGGCGGTGCAGGGCGATCTACTGCGCTTCGAGAATTTCCATTTTGCGTGGGCCACCCCGGTGTTCACGATGCCGAGCCTTTCCTGGACCGCCCTGATCGGCGTCGGTATTCCGCTGTTCGTGGTGACGATGGCGTCACAGAACGCGCCGGGCGTGGCCGTGCTCCGTGCTTCCGGCTATCGCATACCGATTTCCCCGCTGATCAGTTGGACCGGATTGACCACGCTGCTGCTAGCGCCGTTCGGTTGCTTTTCGATCAATCTGGCGGCGATCACGGCAGCGATCTGCATGGGGCGGGAAGCGCATGAGGATCCGGCCAAACGCTATTGGGCGGCAGTCGCCGCCGGCGTGTTCTACCTGGTGGTCGGCCTGCTCGGCGCCACCGTCGGCGCGCTGTTTGCGGCCCTGCCAAAGGAGCTGGTGCTGGCGATCGCCGGGCTGGCGTTGTTCGGTACCATCGGCAGCAGCTTGACGGCGGCGATGGCGAACGACGAGCAGCGCGAAGCGGCGCTGATCACCTTCCTGGTCACGGCGTCCGGCGTGACGCTGTTCGGCGTCGGCGCCGCATTCTGGGGGCTGGTGGCTGGCGCGCTGGCGCATTTCGTACTGCACTGGAAGCGCGGGGCCGCGGAAAATCTGTCGCCCGCGCCAGGCTCCGCCGCACCCCCGTCCAGCGTGCCGTCCACGCCGGTTTTGCCGCCGCACCGAAATTGATCCAGAATTCCAGGATTCCTTCTTACTTACGAACCCGATGAACCCTCTGAACCTGACGGCGCCGATGATCGAATTGGGCGTCAACATCGACCACGTCGCCACGCTGCGCAACGCGCGCGGCACCGATTATCCCGACCCGCTGAAGGCGGCGCTGCAGGCCGAAGATGCCGGCGCCGACGCCATCACGCTGCACCTGCGCGAGGACCGGCGCCACATCAAGGACGCCGACGTCGAGGCGATCCGGCCGCGGCTGCGCACCCGCATGAATCTGGAAGCGGCGGTGACCGCGGAAATGCTCGACTTCGCCTGCCGCATCCGGCCGCAGGACGCTTGCCTGGTGCCGGAGCGGCGCGACGAAGTCACCACCGAAGGCGGCCTCGACGTCGTCGGCCATTTCGCACAGGTGCAGGCGGCGGTGCGGCAGCTGCAGGCGGAAGGCATCCGCGTGTCACTGTTCGTCGATCCGGAGCCGGCGCAGATCCAGGCTGCGGCCGAGGTCGGCGCGCCGGTGATCGAATTGCATACCGGCCGCTACGCC
>JBATWJ010000455.1:0-3346 GCA_049672545.1 Burkholderiaceae bacterium | reverse complement strand
CGCCATGTCGCCGGCGGCCGGCGGCTGCAGGTCGAGGCGGCGGCGGATGGCGACGTAGTCCGGCTGCCAGCCGCGCGCCGCCCGCTGCGCCCTCGCCTTTTTTTCCAGCTCGAATACGTCGAGGTGACCGAGACGCACTTCCTCGGCGACCTGGTTCAGCACGCGGAACAGCGTCGGCGCCTCGGCCCTTTGCTCGGGCGTCAGGTAGCTGTTGCGCGAGGACAGCGCCAGCCCGTCGTCGGCGCGCCAGGTTTCGGCGGCGACGATTTCGGTCGGGATCGCGAACTGACGACACATGTTGCGCACGATCATCAGCTGCTGGTAATCCTTCTTGCCGAACACCGCCGCGCGCGGCTGCACGCAGGACAGCAGCTTCAGCACGATGGTGGTGACGCCGCCGAAGAAGCCGGGGCGGAACTCGCCTTCGAGGATGTTGCCGAGGTCGTCCGGCGGCCGCACGCGGTATTCCTGCGGCTCCGGATACATGTCCTTTTCGGTCGGCGCGAACAGCACGTAGACGCCTTCCTTCTCCAGCTTCTCGACGTCGGCGGCGAAGGTGCGTGGATACTTGTCGAAATCCTCGTTCGGGCCGAACTGCAGGCGGTTGACGAAGATCGATGCGACGATCGGGTCGCCGTGCTTCCTGGCCAGCCGCATCAGCGACAAATGGCCTTCGTGCAGGTTGCCCATGGTCGGCACGAACACGGTGCGCAGCTGGCCGCGCAACTGGTCGCGCAGTTCTTCGATGGAGGAAATGACTTTCATGATTCGGCCTTCAGGTGGATGGCGGAAAGAGGACGCCGGCGCGGCGGCCGGCGGCGCTCAGGAAGGGGAATAGGCGAGCCGCACGTAGATCGGCGCGTAGGCTTCGGCCTGGGTGATTTCGATCAGGGTTTCCTTGGCCAGCTCCAGCAATGCGATGAAGTTGACCACCACCACAGGTACGCCACGCGCCGGCTCGAACAGATCGGAAAATTCGACGAAGCGCGCCGCCTGCAGCCGCCGCAGGATCGCCGTCATGTGCTCGCGCACCGACAGTTCCTCGCGGCTGATGGTGTGGTGCGCGGTCAGCGTCGCACGCTTCAGCACGTCGGCCCAGGCGGCGCGCAGGTCGTCGGCGCTGACGTCCGGCCAGCGCGGCACCAGGCTCTGCTCGATGTGGATCTGGGTGCGCACATAGTCGCGCCCGAGTTGCGGCAGCGCGTCCAGCCGGTGCGCGGCCAGCTTCATCTGTTCGTATTCGAGCAGCCGGCGCACCAGCTCGGCGCGCGGGTCTTCCGGCTCCTGGCCGGTGTCGGCCTTCTTCACCGGCAGCAGCATGCGCGACTTGATCTCGATCAGCATCGCCGCCATCAGCAGGTACTCGGCGGCCAGCTCCAGGTTGCGCTGGCGGATCTGTTCGACGTATTCCAGGTATTGCAAGGTGACTTGCGCCAGCGGGATGTCGAGGATGTTGAAGTTCTGCTTGCGGATCAGGTACAGCAGCAGGTCGAGTGGACCCTCGAAGGCTTCCAGGAAGACTTCCAGCGCATCGGGCGGGATGTACAGGTCGTTCGGCAGCCGGAACAGCGGTTCGCCATATAGCCGCGCGAAGGCGACGCCGTCGACCACGTCCGGCGTCGAATCGATGCCCTGCAGCAACGCGCTTTCGGCGCTGCCAGCGTCATGCGGCGGCGTGGCGCTCACGCTGGTGGTCCGGGGTCAGACCTTGTTCTGGTAGACGTAGGCTTGCTGGCGGATGCGCGATTCTTCCGCGCGGCGCCGTTCGTCGAGGTCGATCGGCGCCTTGTCCCACAGCAGCGCGCGGCCGGCGCGCTGCTTGGCGTCGAGCTCGGGATTCTTTTCCTTCAGTTCCTGGATGAACTGGGTGAGGTCGGACTGATAGCCCTGATGCTGCTTGGAGAATTTCATCGGAGTCGGATCGGTGTTGAACTGAACGTGTATTTTACCCGGTCCGGAGGGCAAAACCGGCGCTGCGGCCAGGCCTGCCGACGCTGGCTGGACGGGGCGGCGTGAACAGCGCCTGGCACAGCGCCGCATCGCCGGCATACCTGTTCCGGATGACCACGGTTCCGCGAAAAAAAAGAAGGAGTATCCACTCAATTCGCCCTGAATATGCGCGGTATAGAGGATAATGGGAGGGAGTATTTATTAAGGCCATGGATTCGCTGCGCATTTCCCCGTTTACCGGCCGGCGTTTTCCGGTGACGCCGTGGCGCGCTAGCGGTTGAACTAAAGAACCCGCTCTCTGGTCTATCATTGCATATTGGAAACAGAGTCCGCTCGGCATGATGCGGATTGCCCCACAACAAAAGCAACATCCGCGAGACATATCCATTGTGCCAAGACAGATCGTTTCCCGGCTGCGCCTGAACAGCTTGCGCGGCCGCCTGCTGCTGCTGGTGCTGCTGGCACTGATACCACCGATGGTGCTGAACTTGACCGGGGCCTGGCATGAGCGCGCGCGCGAGCTGGAAGCGGCGCGCGAAGACCTGCAGCGCATGGCCAACCTGGCCGCCGCCAACGAAGAACGCTTCATCGAGGGCGCGCGCCAGTTCCTGACCACGCTGGCCGACGTGCCCGAACTGCGGCGCGAACCCGGCCAGTGCAGCGCCTTCCTGAATTCCCTGCTGCGCAAGAACGACGACTACCTGAATCTCGGCCTGATCGATCCGTACGGCGAAGTCCGCTGCAGCGCGCGCTCGACGCCGCTCCACATCAACGTGCGCGACCGCGACTATTTCAAGCGCGCGCTGGCACAGCGCAGCTTTGTCGCCAGCGACTACATCTACGGCCGCATGTTCGGCATGCACACGCTCAACCTGACCTATCCTCTGCTGGACGAGCACGGCGAGGTGCAGGGCGTGCTGTTCGCCTCCATCAATCTGCAGGCGCTGGACCGCTTCGCGCGCGACATCGGCCTGCCGCCGGAAGCGGTGATGATGACCGCCGACCGCGACGGCACCGTGCTGTCGCAGCGGCCGGACCCGCAGCAGCAGCGGGTCGGCAAGCCGGCCGACCGCATATTGCGCGCCGCGGTCAAGGCGCAGGAGGCGCCGCTCGCCGAGGTCACCGACAGCGACGGCGTCACGCGCATGTACGCGTTCGCGCGCGTGCGTACCGGCGACGGCGCCGGTTTCATGTTGAGCGTCGCCATCCCGCGTCACACCATCCTCGCACCGGCCAACCGCCAGCAGGCGATCGAATTCCTGATGCTGCTGCTGACCGCGGCACTGGTGTTGGGTGCCACCTGGCTGGTCGGCGACGTGATGATCGTGCGCCGCATCCAGGCGCTGGGGCGGGCGGTCGGGCGGATCGCCGACGGCGACTTCGGCGCACGCAGCGG
>JBATWJ010000454.1:0-5692 GCA_049672545.1 Burkholderiaceae bacterium | reverse complement strand
CCTTCCAGCCGCACTGCTCGATCAGCCAGCCGGCCGCCAGCTTGGCGCTGCCGTCGTCCTGCGGATAGCTGACCAGCTGCGGATGGCGTGCCAAGAGCGCGTCGCGCTGCGCCGCCGGCACCAGCGGATTCTTGAAGAAGCTGCCGGCGTTGCCGATCTGCCGCGGATCGGGCAGCTTGCGGCGGCGGATCGCCACCACCGCGTCGCTGACCTGTTGCGCAGTCGGCGCCGCCCTGCCGTCGGCGTCCAGCTGGCGCGCCAGTTCGGCATAGTCGAGCACCGGCCGCCAGCGCTTCGGCAGCGCGAAGGTCACATCGACGATCGCGGCGCGCGCGCGCCACGCATGCTTGAACACGCTGTCGCGATAGCCGAAGGTACAGGCGGCGCGGTCCAGCGTGAATAGCTCGCCGCTGTCGAAATCGACGGCGCGCAGCTGCTGAAAGCAGCGGCTCTGCTCGACGCCGTAGGCGCCGATGTTCTGGATCGGCGCGGCGCCGACGCTGCCCGGGATCAGCGACAGGTTTTCCAGCCCCGGCAGGCCGTGGCGCAAGGTCCACTGCACGAAGTCATGCCAGTTTTCGCCGGCCGCCGCGCGCACGTAGGTGGCGTCGGTGTCCTCGCCGACGACGGCGATGCCGCGCAAGCCCATGTGCAATACCAGGCCGTCGAAATCGCCGGTCAGCAGCAGGTTGCTGCCGCCGCCCAGCACCAGCCAAGGCTGGCGCGACCAGTACGCATCCTGGCGCAACTGCGCCAGCGTCTCGACCGCGTCGACGTGCAGGTAGGCGCGGGCGCGGGCGTCGATGCCGAAGCTGTTGTAGGAGCGCAGCGAGAAATCGGTTTGCAGCGGCAGGGAAGAATTCATGGCGAGGCGGTGAACTGCGGTGGGCTGCAACGGCCGGCGCGATAGCCACCCGTTTTTTTGTCCGTTAGAATGCTTGATCTATATCGGGGCGGCAAGGGCCAACACGGAGTGTAATCGTTCCGCGGCAACCCCGCCAACCGGCGCGCCGCACCGCTTCACCCGTGCAAAAAGGAATCGCGCCATGCCGTCGTTTGATGTCGTTTCGGAAGCCAACCTGGTCGAAGTCAGGAATGCGGTCGACCAGACCAACAAGGAAGTCTCGACCCGTTTCGACTTCAAGGGCAGCGATGCCCGCGTCGAGCAGAAGGAGCGCGAGCTGACCGCGTTCGCCGATTCCGAATTCCAGCTCGGCCAGGTGCGCGACGTGCTGACCGCCAAGATGACCAAGCGCAATGTCGACGTGCGTTTTCTCGATCTCGGCAAGATCGAGAAGATCGGCGGCGACAAGGTCAAGCAGGTGATCAAGGTCAAGAACGGCATCGAATCCGACGCCGCCAAGAAGATCGTGCGCATCATCAAGGACAGCAAGATGAAGCTGCAGGCCAGCATCCAGGGCGAGGCGGTGCGCGTGGCCGGCGCCAAGCGCGACGACCTGCAGGCGGCGATGGCGCTGCTGCGCAAGGAAGTCGCCGACCTGCCGCTGGAATTCAACAACTTCCGCGACTAGCCTTGCGCCATGCCCGCCCGCGCCGCCAGCGCCGCCCTCTACCCGACCGTGCTGGAGACGCGCTTCCCGCGCATCCTGCAGGCGATCCAGGCGTTGTGGGGCTATCCGGAAATGAACCTGTACTTCCGCAAGCTGGCGATCGACGAACGCGGCGACCGCGAAGGCTTTCCGCCGGAAGCCTGGGAGGAAATCTTCCTGCTGATGCACGTGCACCAGCGCATCGTGCCTTCATGAAATTTCCACCGCTGCGCCGTCTACCGATATTGATGCTGCTGTGCGCCGGTACCGCGCACGGCGCCGACATCGGCGTGGTCGGGCTGTTCCCGGGCAAGGCGGTGCTGGTGATCGACGGCGCCGCGCCGAAGACCTATGCGGTCGGCGCCTCGGTGGCGCCGGGCGTGACGCTGGCCGCGGTCGATCGCGACAGCGCCAGCTTCGACGCCGACGGCAGGCGTTGGGCGATCGCGCTCGGCGCCCACGTCAACCGCGTCGCCGCCGGTGCCGCCTCCGTCACGCTGCAAGCCGACGGCCGCGGCCACTTCCTGGCCGACGGCCAGATCAACGGCGGCACCGTGCGCATGCTGGTCGATACCGGCGCCACGCTGATCGCGCTGCCGGCGCGCGATGCCGAACGGCTCGGGATCGACTACAAGAAGGGCCAGCGCGGCCTGGTCAATACCGCCAACGGCGCCGCGCCGGTGTGGCGCGTGCGGCTCGACAGCGTCAAGGTCGGCGACATCGTGCTGAACCAGGTCGATGCCGTGATCCAGGAAAACGGGCTGCCGTACGCGCTACTCGGCATGTCGTTCCTGAACCGCACCGAAATGCGGCGCGACGGCGAACGGATGACGCTGACGCGCCGCTTCTGACCGCGAACTACGGGAACACCGGCGTGTGCGGGTCTTCGCCGCCGAAGCGCACTTCCGGATGGCGCTGCGCGAACAGCGCCTCCACCTGCGCCACCTTGGCGTAGGGAATGTCGAGGATCAGCAGCACTTCGCCGCGCTCGATGCCTTCCTGGAATTCCTTCAGCCGCGAATTCGGAATCGCCGCCGCCACCATCCCCGCCACCCAGCCGCCGAACAGCGCGCCGCCGAGCGCCGCCACCAGCACCGCGATCATCTGCAGCGCGATCCCCTGCGGGGGAAACAGCACCAGCAGGAATCCTCCCAGAAGACCGATGCCGGCACCGACCAGCGCGCCGGTCTGAGCGCCGTGCACGAGGTCGGTCTTTTGCCAGAAATTGGCGCTCGGCATGTCGTCCGGCAGCGTGTTGCCGCGTGCCCAGAAACGCATGCAGCGCTCCTCGATGCGCGCCAGCAGCAATTCGTCCAGCATCGCGCGCGCGCTGGCGACGTCCGGCAGCATGAAATACAGTTTCCGGTGATACATGGCCGCCTCCTGATCCATGGCGATGATGAATCTTCAGTATAGGAAGGCGACCCGAATAGGGAAGCAACGCCGCCGCGCGGGGCAAAAAAAAAACCGCCATCGACGATGGCGGTTCAGATCCGGAAACCCGCCGTCAGGCGGCGATACTTTTCGCCTGGCGCCGCTGGCGCACCGCAGCCGCCAGTCCTTCCAGCAAGGTCACGCTGTCGTTCCAACCGATACAGCCGTCGGTCACCGACTGGCCGTAGGTCAACTGCTGGCCCGGGACCAGGTCCTGACGGCCGGCCACCAGGTGCGATTCGACCATGACGCCGACGATGCGCTGATCGCCGCCGGCGATCTGGCGGCCGATGTCGGCGCACACCGGGATCTGGTTTTCCGGCTTCTTCGAGCTGTTCGCGTGCGAGGTGTCGATCATCAGCAGCGGCCGCAGGCCGTTGGCGGCGATGCTCTTGCAAGCGGCGTCGACGCTGACGGCATCGTAGTTCGGCGCCTTGCCGCCGCGCAGGATGATGTGGCAATCGTCGTTGCCGTTGGTCGACACGATCGCCGAATAGCCGCCCTTGGTCACCGACAGGAAGTGGTGCGGCTGCGATGCCGCCTTGATCGCGTCGACCGCGATCTTGATGTTGCCGTCGGTACCGTTCTTGAAACCGACCGGGCAGGACAGCCCGGACGCCAGTTCGCGATGCACCTGCGATTCAGTGGTGCGGGCACCGATCGCGCCCCAGCTGATCAGGTCGGCCACGTACTGCGGACTGATGACATCGAGGAATTCGGTGCCGGCCGGCAAGCCGAGGGTGTTGATGTTGAGCAGCAGCTCGCGCGCGGTGCGCAGGCCGTCGTTGATGCGGAAGCTGTTGTCCATGTATGGATCGTTGATCAACCCCTTCCAGCCGACCGTGGTGCGCGGTTTTTCGAAATACACGCGCATCACGATTTCCAGCTCGTCCTTGAAACGTTCGCGCTGGGCGGCCAGCCGCTGCGCGTATTCCATTGCCGCCTGGGTGTCGTGGATCGAGCACGGCCCGATCACGACCATCACGCGATCATCCTGGCCGTGCAGGATGCGATGCAATGCGATACGCGCGGCAGCCACCGTCTGCGCCGCCTTCCCGTTGCAGGGGTATTCGCGGATCAGATGCGAAGGGGGCGTCAATTCTTTCATTTCTCGGATACGTAAGTCATCGGTGCGCGGCATGTTTCTCTCCATCGGACGTTTGAAAACAGAAGCTGGAAACGAAAAAACCGCCATCGCTGGCGGTTTTTTCGGGAATTCTGGTTGGCTTTTTCTCGCGAACGCTTACCTCTTCTCCACCGCCATTGGGCTGGGATAGCTAAAGTAAAAGTAAAAGTGGAAGCGCGGGAAGGCCATGTGTTTTTGCAAATCTGAAACGGAATCTGAGCTCATAGTGCAGTAAATCAAAGCGTTTGGCAAGCGCAGCGGTCCGCGCACGCGAAATTTTTGCAAAATAGACACAGCCAACACTGGCCGTGTACCGATTCGGTCAGAACCGGCGCCCGCGCTTCTCATACAATGACGGCACCCCAGCCGCTTCGCAACCCTGCAGCGCCACCGTCGTGCCGCCGTTGGTGGCCGCCGCCGGTTCCCGGACCCGACCTGCCATGCGCCTACCGCACTTCACCCTCAGTTCCGGCTCCCGGCGGCGCTTGCTGCTGGCCGCCAAGATCGTGATCGTCGCCATCGCCGCTTATGCGCTGCTCGGCTTTTTCGCGCTGCCGGCGCTGCTGAAAAACTGGGCAGCACCGCGCCTGGGGGAGCAGATCGGGCGCCGCATCGAGGTCGGCGAGGTGCGCTTCAATCCATTCACGCTGGAAGCAACGCTGCGCCGACTGGCGCTGTACGAAGCCGACCGCCAGACCGCCGCGCTGACGGTCGGCGAGGTATACGCCAACCTGTCCGGCAGCAGCCTGCTGCGGCTGGCGCCAGTGGCGTCGGAAGTCCACATCGACCAGCCGGTCGCGCGCATCGTGCGCAGCGGCGAAAACCAGTTCAGCTTTTCCGACATCGTCGAGCGGCTGCGTGCGCAGCCGGCCAGCAATGGCGGCGGCGCGCGCTTCGCGATCAACAACATCCACCTGCGGCAGGGGCGGATCGACTACGACGACCAGTGGCGGCAATCGCGCCACAGCCTGTCCGAGATCGATCTGGCGCTGCCGTTCCTGACCAACGTCGGACGCCGCGTCAACATCTTCACCACGCCGGCCTTTTCCGCCAAGCTGGACGGCAGCCCGTTCGAAATCAACGGCAAGACGCGGCCGTTCGCGGCCACGCACGACACCGCGCTGCAGGTCGACCTCGACGGCCTGTCGCTGCCGCCCTACATGGCGCTGGTGCCGCTGCCGCTGAATTTCCAGATGGAATCGGGTCTACTGGATACCCGCCTGACGATCGACTTCCGCCAGGACGACAGCGGCAACAACATCGTCGTCAGCGGCCACACGGCGCTGCGCGAAGTGCGGCTGCAGGACAAATCCGGTACCCCGCTATTGCAATGGGATGAACTGTCGTTTGAGCTGGAGCGGCTGGAGCCGTTCCAGCGCCTGGCGCAAGTCTCCGCAATCAAGCTGCAGGCGCCGCAGGTGCAGGCGGCGCGCCTGGCGGACGGCACGCTGAACCTGGAACGCGCCTTCACGCTGCCACCCGCCGCCGGCGCGCCGGCGTCGCCAACCGCAACGGGGCCAACCAAACCGTTCGCGCTGACGGTCGCGCACGCGGAAATCGCCGGCGGCCGGCTGCAATGGCG
>JBATWJ010000453.1:0-9074 GCA_049672545.1 Burkholderiaceae bacterium | reverse complement strand
CGCCGGACGCGCTGCGCGCATTCGTCACGGCGCGCCGCGCCGACCGCAGCCTGACGATCCGCATCACCGACGCGATGGCGCGCGTCTTTGCCAGCGCGCCGGACGGCGCGCTGTCGCAAACCCTGCTCGGTCTCGGACTCGGATGGATCGACGCGGTCGATCCGGCGCGCCGCCTGCTGGCGGAACAGATGATGTACGGCCGCCGCTGACGCTCAACCCTGCGCGAAACAGGCTTCCACTTCTTCCAGATACCGGGCGCGCGTGGCCGCATCGAGAAAAGCGGCGTCGAAGCTGTTGCGCGCCAGCTGCCGTGCATACGCGCGCGATAGCGGCAGCGCCGCGAACGCCGCGATGAAGTTGTCGTTGACGTAGCCGCCGAAATAAGCCGGGTCGTCGGAATTGACGGTGACCGTCAGCCCGGCGTCGAGCAGTTGCAGCAGGTTGTGCTCGGCCATGCTGCCGAACACGCACAGCTTGACGTTGGACAGCGGACACACGGTCAGCGCAATCCGTTCGCGCGCCAGCCGCGCGACGAGAGCGGCGTCTTCCAGGCAGCGCACGCCGTGGTCGATGCGCTCGACCTGTAGATCGTCCAGCGCCGAGCGAATGTAGGCCGGCGGCCCTTCCTCGCCGGCATGCGCGACCAGATGCAGACCCAGCTCGCGGCAGCGCGCGAACACCCGCGCGAACTTTTCCGGCGGATGGCCGCGCTCGGACGAGTCGAGGCCGACGCCGATGAACTTGTCCCTATAAGGCAGCGCCTGCTCCAGTACCTCGAAGGCATCCGCTTCCGGCAGGTGGCGTAGGAAGCACAGGATCAGCGCGCCGCTCATCCCCCAGTGCGCCCGGGCGTCGGCCAGCGCCCGGTGCAGGCCGTCGATCACGATTCCGATCGGCACGCCGCGCGCGGTGTGGGTCTGCGGATCGAAGAAGATTTCCGCATGGCGCACCTGATCGGCGCGGGCGCGCTGCAGGTAGGCCCACGCCATGTCGTAGAAATCCTGCTCGGTCAGCAGCACCGACGCGCCGGCGTAGTAGATGTCGAGGAAGGATTGCAGGTCGGTGAAGGCGTAGGCGGCGCGCAGCGCGTCGACCGACGGCCAGGCCAGCGGCACCCGGTTGCGCTCGGCCAGCGCGAAGATCAGTTCCGGCTCCAGCGTGCCTTCGATGTGCACGTGCAGCTCCGCCTTCGGCATCCGTTGCAGCAGGTCGCGCAGTCGGTTATCCATGAGAGCCTCCGCGGCGCTAGTCGCTGCCGAGATAGATGAACTTGAACAGGAACACGGCGGCGATCAGCCAGATGATCCACGGCACCTGGCGCGCCCGCCCGGTCAACAGCTTCAGCACCGCGTAGCTGATGAAGCCGAACGCGAGACCGTTGGCGATCGAATAGGTGAACGGCATCAGCAGCAGCGTGATGACCGCCGGCACGCTTTCGGTAGTGTCGTCCCACTCGATGTCGACCATTTCGCGCAGCATCAGGCAGGCGACGTACAGCAGCGCCGGCGCGGTGGCGTAGGCCGGCACCACGCCGGCCAGCGGCGCGATAAACAGGCAGGCCAGAAACAGCACGGCCACCGTGACCGCGGTCAGGCCGGTGCGGCCACCGGCCTGGACCCCGGCCGCGCTTTCGATGTACGCGGTGGCGCTGGAAGTCCCCAACATCGAGCCGGCCACGATCGCGGTGCTGTCGGCCATCAGCGCCTTGTTGAGCCGGTCCATCTTGCCCGTCTTCAATAGGCCGGCGCGGTTGGCCACGCCCATCAGCGTGCCGGTGGCGTCGAACAGTTCGACCAGGAAGAACACCAGCACCACGTTCAAGAGGCCGACCGACAGCGCGCCCTTGATGTCGAGCTGGAACAGGGTCGGCGAGATCGACGGCGGTGCCGACACGATGCCGGCGAACTGGTTGCCGCCGAACGCGAAGCTGAGCACGGTGACGGCCAGGATGCCGATCAAGATCGCGCCGCGCACCCGCAGCCGGTCGAGCGCGACGATCATGAAAAATCCTATCCCGGCCAGCACCGCCGGCGCCTTGTGCAGGTCGCCCAGCGTGATGAAGGTGGCCGGGTTGGCGACCACGATGCCGGCGTTCTTCAACGCGATCAGGCCGAGGAACAGGCCGATGCCGGCGGTGATCGCGTTGCGGATCGAGCGCGGGATGCCGTTGACGATCACCTCCCGGATGCGAAACAGCGTCACCAGCACGAACAGGCAGCCGGAAATGAACACGGCGCCGAGCGCCGCCTGCCAGGTGAAGCCCATGCCGAGTACGACGACGTAGGCGAAATAGGCGTTCAGCCCCATGCCGGGCGCCAGCGCGATCGGATAGTTCGCGTACAGCGCCATGATCAGCGTACCGAGGGCCGCCACCAGGCAGGTGGCGACGAACACCGCCTCCTTCGGCATGCCGGCGTCGCCCAGGATGGCGGGATTGACGAAGACGATATAGGCCATCGTCAGGAAGGTGGTGAGACCGGCCAGCAGCTCGGTGCGGACGTTGCTGCCATGCTCGCTCAGCTTGAAGAATTTTTCCAGAAACTGCATGTTCACCCCCTCATTCGCGTCAGGTTGATGATGCAACGATTTCTGTGTCTGCAGCCTCGCCCCCGGCCGAAGCGCGATCGGGCGAGGCAATTCCCGGAGCAGCCATATTACTCGACTGCCTTCGCCTCTTCCCTCGGCGAGACGGGAATGAATCCTTTTACCGGCTTATTCAATAAAAAAAGCCGCGTGGACGATCACGCGGCTTTTCATCGATACCGGGAAGATCAGCCGGCCTTCAAGGCCGTCAGCACTTCGTCCAGCATTTTCTTGGCATCGCCGAACAGCATGCGGTTGTTTTCCTTGTAGAACAGCGGATTGTCCACGCCCGCATAGCCGGACGCCATCGAGCGCTTCATCACGATCGAAGTCCTGGCCTTCCACACTTCCAGCACCGGCATGCCGGCGATCGGGCTGGTCGGGTCTTCGGCCGCCGACGGATTGACGATATCGTTGGCGCCGATCACCATGGCGACGTCGGTATCGGGGAAATCCTCGTTGATCTCATCCATCTCCATCACGATGTCGTAAGGCACCTTGGCCTCGGCCAGCAGCACGTTCATGTGGCCCGGCATGCGACCCGCGACCGGATGGATGCCGAAGCGCACGTTGACGCCCTTGCTGCGCAGATACTGGGTGATTTCGTTCACCGTGTGCTGGGCCTGCGCCACCGCCATGCCGTAGCCCGGCACGATGATGACGTTCTTCGCTTCGCGCAGCAGTTCGGCGGTTTCCACGGCGCTGACCGCCACCACTTCGCCGGCCGGTTCTGCCTCGCCCTTGGCCGCGGCCGGCTTGCCGGCGCCGCTGCCGAACCCGCCGGCGATCACGCTGATGAAGTTGCGGTTCATCGCACGGCACATGATGTAGGACAGGATCGCGCCGCTCGACCCGACCAGCGCACCGGTCACGATCAGCAGGTCGTTGGACAGCATGAAACCGGTGGCGGCGGCCGCCCAGCCGGAGTAGCTGTTGAGCATGGACACCACGACCGGCATGTCGGCGCCGCCGATCGCCATCACCATATGGATGCCGAACAGCAGCGCGATCACGGTCATCACCACCAGCGGCATCATGCCGGCCTGGATCGATTCGGCGCGGACGAATTGCACACCGAAATAGATCACCACCAGAAGCGCGACCAGGTTCAGCCAATGGCGCGCCGGCAGCAGCAGCGGCTTGCCGCCGATGCGGCCGGACAGCTTGCCGAAGGCGATCAGCGAACCCGAGAAGGTCACCGCGCCGATCAGGATGCCGACATAGATTTCGATTTCATGGATGGTCTTTTCGGCGCCGCTGAAGCTGGCGGAGGCCGCCGGGTCGATATAGCTGGCATAGCCGACCAGGGCGGCCGCCAGGCCGACCAGGCTGTGCATCAAGGCGACCAGTTCCGGCATTTGCGTCATCTGCACGACGCGCGCGGCATACAGGCCGATGGCGGCGCCGACGACCATGGCGCCGATCACCCACGGAATGCCCGCGGCCGATACGTGCGGCCCGAATACGGTGGCCAGCACGGCGATGACCATGCCGATCATGCCGTACAGGTTGCCGCGGCGCGAAGTCTCCGGATGCGAGAGACCGCCGAGGCTCAGAATAAACAGGATGGTGGCGCCCAGATAGGCGACGGTAACGAGGCTGTCAGACATTGCGCGTCGCCTTTCTTATTTACGGAACATCGCCAGCATGCGGCGGGTGACGGCGAAACCGCCGAACATGTTGATGGCGGTGAGGACGATACCGATCACCGCCAGCCAGCGGATCCAGTCGGTTGGACGCTCGACGCCGGTTGCCAGCGGCGGCGCGATCTGCACCAGCGCACCGATCGCGATGATGCTGGAAATCGCGTTGGTCACGCTCATCAGCGGCGTGTGCAGCGACGGCGTGACATTCCACACCACCATGTAGCCGATGAAGCAGGCCAGTACGAACACCGTGAAGTGGCCGAGAAAAGCCGCCGGCGCGTAGGCGCCGATCAGCCAGAACAGCGCGGCGGCAATGCCGAACACGACGGCGATGGTGCTGCCGGAAGTTGGCGCGCCCGCCGCACCATGGCCATGCGCCTTCGGCGGAGCGGTAGCGGCAGCCGGCTTGGCGGCGGGTGCCGGCAGCTTCAGCGGCGGCGCCGGCCAGGTGACTTCGCCTTGCCGGATCACGGTCAGCCCGCGGATGGCATCGTCTTCCATGTTGACGTTGAGGTTGCCATCCTTGGCCTTGCACAACTCTTCGGTCAGCCGCAACAGGTTGGTGGCGTACAGCGTGCTCGACTGCCGCGACAGCCGGCTCGCCAGATCGGTATAGCCGATGATGGTCACGCCATGCTTGACCACGGCCTGACCCGGCTCGGTCAATTCGCAGTTGCCGCCTTGCTCGGCAGCCATGTCGACGATCACGCTGCCCGGTTTCATCGAGCGCACCATTTCGGCGGTGATGAGTTTCGGTGCCGGCTTGCCGGGGATCAGCGCGGTGGTGATGATGATGTCCGCTTCCTTGGCCTGGGTCGCGTACATCTCGCGCTGGGCCTGCTGGAAGCCTTCCGACATGACCTTGGCATAGCCGCCGCCGCCGGCGCCTTCTTCCTCGTAATCGACTTTCACGAATTCACCGCCCAGCGACTTGACCTGATCAGCCACTTCCGGCCGGGTGTCGTTGGCGCGCACGATGGCGCCCAGGTTGGCAGCGGTGCCGATCGCAGCCAGGCCGGCCACGCCGGCGCCGGCGATGAAGACCTTGGCCGGCGGAATCTTGCCGGCAGCGGTGATCTGGCCGTTGAAGAAGCGGCCGAAGGCATTCGCCGCCTCGATGACGGCGCGGTAGCCGCTGATGCCGGCCATCGACGTCAGCGCATCCATCTTCTGCGCGCGCGACAACTGGCGCGGCAGCGCATCGATCGCCAGCACGGTCGCGTTTTTCGCCGCCAGCTGCTGCATCAGTTCCGGATTCTGGGCCGGCCAGATGAAGGAGATCAGCGTCGTGCCTTCGCGCATCCGCGCGATTTCCTCGGCATCCGGGGCGCGCACCTTGAACACGATATCGGCTGCCGCCCACAGCTGCGCGGCATTCTCGGCGATCTGCGCGCCAACGGCGCGATAGGCGTCGTCACTGAAGTTGGCGGCATCGCCAGCGCCGGATTCGACCGTGACGGCAAAGCCGAGCTTGATGAGTTTTTCTACCACCTCGGGTACCGTCGCCACGCGCTTTTCGCCCGCGAAGACCTCCCTTGGCACACCTATCGTTAATGCCATGATTTTTCCTCTTCTACCCTGATTATTTCGCTTCTCTGCGGAAGCAGAGCCCGCCTTCGGCAGTGAAGACGGACACGCTCATTTTTTCAGTCCGGTGATCCGGTTCCTGTCGTCGACGAACACGACTTTCGGCCAATAGCTTTCCGCTTCGGCCTCGCTCATCGGCGCATAGGTGCAGATGATCAACAGGTCGCCGAGATGGGCGCGCCGGGCGGCCGCGCCGTTGAGCGAGATTTCACCGCTGCCGCGTTTGCCCTTGATGGCATAGGTCGAAAAGCGCTCGCCATTGTTGACGTTATACAGCTCGATCTTTTCGAACTCCCTGATGTTGGCCGCTTCGAGCAAATCCTCGTCGATGCCGCAGGAGCCTTCGTAATGAAGATCGGCCTGGGTGACGGTGACCCGGTGCAGCTTGGCACGTAGCATGATGCGTTGCATGAGGACCCCTACTTCGGCAACGCCGTGTTGGAAGGATTCAGCATACCGATTAGCATACTGGCGGCACCGCGAGTTTCACCCGCCCGCATTTCGGCTGGTACGCCGATTTTCATGTTTTCTCCCTGGATTTTTGCATTAGCTTAAAAAACTTACCGGAATCTTACACGGAATATTTGTCGGCAAACAACTCTCTCAATCCTGAGCCTGCCACTATTGCGCGGTGCTGCGCAGGCAGCCGGCGTCGACGCCGCACCGCCCGGCAGAATCGGGGCGGCGCGGTAAAATGCCGCCACTTTCGAGGGAAATCATGACAGAAGTTTGGAAACCCGCCGTCACCGTCGCCGCGGTGATCGAACGCGACGGATTTTTTCTGCTGGTCGAGGAAGAAACCAGTGACGGCATTCGCCTCAACCAGCCGGCCGGCCACCTCGATCCGGAGGAATCGCTGGAACAGGCGGTGACGCGCGAGGTGCTGGAAGAGACCGCCCACGATTTCACGCCGACCGCGCTGATCGGCATGTACATGGCGCGCTACGTCTCCAACCGCACCGGGCTGCCGGTCACCTATTTGCGCTTCGCCTTTGCCGGCCGGCTGGGCGCGGCGCATGACCGGCCGCTGGACCACGGTATCCTGCGCGCGGTGTGGATGTCGCGCGCCGAACTGGCGGCTTGCCGCGAACGCCACCGCAGCCCGCTGGTGCTGCAATGCATCGACGATTACCTGGCCGGCCGGCGCGCCCCGCTGTCTCTGCTGCATACCGACCCAACTGCGATCGGCCCGCTCGAAGCGCTCCATGACGAATAGGAAAGTCGTGATCGGCATGTCGGGCGGCGTCGACTCCTCGGTCGCCGCCTGGCTGCTGAAACAGCAAGGCTACCAAGTCGTCGGCCTGTTCATGAAGAACTGGGAAGACGACGACGATGACGAATACTGCTCGACGCGGCAGGATTGGATCGACGCCGTCAGCGTCGCCGACGTGCTCGGCATCGACATCGAAGCGGTCAATTTCGCCGCCGAATACAAGGACCGCGTGTTCGCCGAATTCCTGCGCGAATACCAGGCCGGCCGCACGCCGAATCCGGACGTGCTGTGCAATGCCGAAATCAAGTTCAAGGCCTTCCTCGACCATGCGCTGCAGTTGGGGGCGGACCGGATCGCTACCGGCCATTACGCGCGCGCGCGCGAGACAAGCGACGGCTTCCAGCTGTTGAAGGCGGTCGACGCCAGCAAGGACCAGAGCTATTTCCTGCACCGGCTGAACCAGGCGCAATTGTCGAAGACCCTGTTCCCGCTGGGCGAGCTGCACAAGACCGAAGTGCGCCGTATCGCCGAACGGCTGAAGCTGCCGAACGCCCGGAAAAAGGATTCGACCGGCATCTGCTTCATCGGCGAGCGGCCGTTCCGCGAATTCCTGAACCGCTACCTGTCGTACCAGGCGGGACCGATGAAGACCGCCGACGGCGACACGGTCGGCCAGCACGTCGGCCTGAGCTTCTACACGCTCGGCCAGCGCAAGGGCATCGGGCTGGGCGGCATGAAAACATCGGAGGACGGCGCGCCCTGGTATGTGGCGGCGAAGGATATCGACAACAACACGTTGTACGTGGTGCAAGGCCACGACCATCCCTGGCTGCTATCCACGACACTGGCTGCCGGGCAGGCCAGCTGGATCGCCGGCCGCCCGCCCGCACCCGCAGCGCTGACGGCGAAGACGCGCTACCGCCAGGCCGACGTCGGCTGTCGTTTCGAGCCGATCGACGACGGCGCATTCCGGCTGCGGTTCGACACGCCGCAATGGGCGGTTACGCCCGGACAGTCGGCGGTCCTGTACGACGGCGACATCTGCCTGGGTGGCGGCATCATCGACAGCGCCGAAAGCGGCCGCGACCGTTAGGTCCCGAGCGGCAGCCTGCCGCGTCCGCAAGCGCATTATTTTGCACTGCAGCGAAAAAATCTTGCCAGGAGCGGACAATTCGGGAATAATCTAAATACGAATTGTTCGCATTTACAAGAAAACATCCCATGCAACGAGTGACGCCGCCGGAATCGCAGGTCGCACAGGTCGCCGTGTCGGTCGACTCGCCGTCGGGCACCACCCCGTTGCGCATCAAGAGTCAGGACTTGTTCGGACAGAGACGCGAAGTCGAGATCGACCACGACGGGCGGATTTACCGGCTGCGGCTGACCCAGTTGAACAAGCTGATCCTGACCGCATAACGCATGACAGGAACGGGGCGCGTGGCGGCCGCCAGCAAGGACTATCATGATTGTATGTATCTGCAATAACGTATCCGACCGCGACATCCGCAAAGCGGTGAAGGCCGGGATGACCACGATGTCGGAATTGCGGCAAAATCTTGGCGTCGCCACCTGCTGCGGCAAATGCAATGCTTGCGCGCGCCAAGTGCTGCGCGAATGCTGCGACGATGCCCGCACCGAAGCGGAAGCGGCGACCTTCCAGCCGGCCTGGATTCCGGCCTGATCCCATCATGAGTGCGAGTGCAAGCGTATCGTTTCCGTCGGAGGCCACCCCGATGCAATGGTCGGCGCTGAAACGCCTGGGACCGCTGACGGCGGTCATCCTGCTGCACGTCGGCTTCTTCCACGCGCTGCAAAGCGGTCTGCTGCAGCCACCGGCGCCGATGGCGGCGCGCGAAGTACTGGTCCATTTCATCACGCCGACGCCAGCTCCGACACCGTTGCCGACACCCAAGGTGGAGGCGCCTCCACCGCCGAAGCCGCCGAAGACCGTGCCTCTGGCCAAGAAGCCGCCGGTGCCGACGCCGAAACCGCGGCCGACCGTCCAGCCGGTCAACCCGGAGCCATCGGAGCAGGCGATCACGCTG
>JBATWJ010000452.1:0-28685 GCA_049672545.1 Burkholderiaceae bacterium | reverse complement strand
CCCAGGCTGCGCCGCCAGCGCCGCAGCGCGATCGGGATCACGTCGCGCACGTGGGCGTTCAGCCGCACCAGGTCGGCATAGGCTTCTTCGACGACCCAGTCGATCTGCGCATCGGGGCAATGGCGCGCGATATCGGCCAGCATCGGCATGTTATGCACGACGTCGCCCAGCGACGACACGCGCACGATCAGGATCTTCACAGGGATTTCCGTTTCAGGCGGGACGAACGCGGCGATTATGCCCTGAAGCAGCGCGTCTCCGGAAGCAGCGCGCACCCGCGGCAGGATGCCGGCAAGGAACGGCCGCCGCTACCGGATTAGAACGGCAGCCGCGCATCCGGCTTGGCGGCCAGGAGCACGCGCCGGAATTCGCCCTGGATGCGCGCCAGCGCCGCCGGCGTTTCCGCCTCGAAGCGCAGCACCAGCACCGGCGTCGTGTTGGACGAACGCATCAGGCCGAAGCCGTCCGCATACTCGACGCGCAAGCCGTCGATCGTGATCACCTGATCGGCGTCGGGAAAGTCGGCGTCGCGCTGCATGGTTTCGATCAGCGCAAAGTTTTCACCTTCGGCCAGCGGCAACTGCAACTCGGGCGTACTGGCCGACTGCGGCAACGCATTCAGCAGCGCCGACGGAACGGCCACCCGGCTCGCCAGTTCCAGCAGCCGGGCGCCGGCGTACAGGCCGTCGTCGAAACCATACCAGCGGTCCTTGAAGAAGACGTGACCGCTCATTTCACCGCCGAGCGGTGCGCCAGTTTCCCGCATCTTCGCCTTCACCAGCGAATGGCCGGTCTTCCACATCAGCGGCACGCCGCCGTGGCGCTCGATCCAGGACGCCAGGTGGCGCGTGCACTTGACGTCGTACAGGATCTGCTGCCCGGGATGGCGCGCCAGCACGTCCTGCGCAAACAGCATCAGTTGCCGATCCGGATAGATGATCCGGCCGTCCTTGGTCACCACGCCGAGGCGATCGCCGTCACCGTCGAACGCCAGACCGAGTTCGGCATCGGTGTCGCGCAGGCAACGGATCAGGTCCTGCAGGTTTTCCGGATGGGCGGGATCGGGATGATGATTCGGGAAGTTGCCGTCGACCTCGCAAAACAGCTCGATCACCTCGCATCCCAGCGCCCGGTACAGATCGCCGGCGAACGCGCCGGCCACGCCGTTGCCGCAATCGACCGCGATCTTCATCGGCCGCGCGAGTTCGACGCCGGAGGTGATGCGCTGCAGATAGGCGTCGCGGATGTCGTGCCTGCGGTAACTGCCGGCACCGCTGGCGAAGCGCTCGTCGACGATCGCCCGGTACAGCGCGGTGATCGCCTCACCGTAGATCGCCTCGCCCGCCAGCACCATCTTGAAGCCGTTGTAGTCGGGCGGATTGTGGCTGCCGGTGACCATGATGCCGGAACGCGCGTCGAGCACGTGGGTGGCGAAGTACAGCATCGGCGTCGCCACCACGCCGAGGTCGATGACGTCGACGCCGGCCGCCTGCAAGCCCTCGGCCAGCGCCGCCGCCAGCTCCGGCCCCGACAACCGGCCATCGCGGCCGACGATCACCGTTTGTTCACCCTTGGCGCGCGCCGCGCTGCCAAAGGCACGGCCGATCTGGCGCGCGATCGCCGCATCCAGCGTCTTGCCGACGATGCCGCGGATGTCGTAAGCCTTGAATATGCCAGCGGTGATGGTCAGGGATGGTGTCATGGAAAATCGAATAATGTAGCAATACTAGAAAAGAAGGATCTGGCCATGAGAGACCATATCTTGCTGCGCGCGGTTGTGAAATCATCACATCCCGCACCGGAAATACATATCCCAGCCATTAATGCCGCTATAGACAGGAGGCGGTCTTTCCTACATCCACCTGAACGCTGCCAATGACGCGACAAAGCGCGTATATTTGCTCTCCATTTACGGAAGCATGCCATCAAGCCAGTCAGTCGAATTTGAGATACTGGTAACCGCGCTGCGCTAGGGAATATAGAGTATATTCCGGAAGCGGACCTACACATCCAGCTTCCAAGACACTTCGCTGGAACAGCGCCAGAGCAATGACGCAATTTCTATAGTCTCAAACCCGCAATGCATCCAGCGGCTGCCCAGACGCAACCCATTCCTGCACCCATTTCGGCTGTCGTCCGCGTCCAGTCCATTGGAGCGATGCATCGGACGGATGGCGATAGCGCACCGCCACGCTCCCCTTGCTGCTGCGCGATTTTGCCGTGCCAACCAAATCCTTCAGCGAAATCCCGGCTTTTTGCGCGATCGCCAATATCTGCTCGCGGGCTTGCGCGCGCTCGGTTTGCTCGCGCTCCTTCAAGGTTTGCTTAACCTTATCCTGCAGTGTATGCAGTTCCGCAATCGATAGTTTTGATAAATCCACGGTATCTCCTAAAAAATCATTATTAAATTTCCACAAGCTTCTTTATCGTCGCCTTATGCTGCGACGGCTAATTCCGTCATCAATGTACCGTCGACTCCATCGTGACCACTGCCAACTTTGTCCGCTTGTCCTGCGCACACCAGAGAAAGTCCTCGATATCGCACTGAGGCGCATAACCGGCAACAGCACGTAACAGCAGCGCCCGCACTTCTTCATACTCGAACTGGTCGCACGCCTGCGTTAATTCCGTCAACAGTTCCTGCAACTGGGGCCATGGGATTTCCACTTCCTGTGCGCGCATGATCAACGGATGCTCGGTTCCCTCGACGTCTTCACCGATCAATAACTCCTCATACAATTTCTCTCCCGGGCGCAGACCCACATACCGGATTTCAATGCCATCGTCCGCCGCCGCCTCGGCCTTCACTTCCAGCCCGCTCAAATGCACCATGCGCCGCGCCAGGTCCACAATCTTGACCGGCTCTCCCATGTCGAGCACGAATACATCGCCACCCGCGCCCATCGCGCCTGCCTGCAGCACTAGTTGCGCCGCCTCCGGAATCGTCATGAAATAGCGCGTGATCTCCGGATGCGTGACCGTGATCGGTCCACCAGCCATGATCTGCTTGCGAAACAAAGGGACCACAGAACCGGAAGATCCCAGCACATTGCCAAAACGCACCATGCAAAAACGCGTTGCCGTCTGCTGCCGGGCAAACGCCTGCAAAATCAACTCGGCCAGCCGCTTGGTCGAACCCATCACATTGGTCGGCCGCACCGCCTTGTCGGTCGAGATCAACACGAAATTCTTCACCCCCGCGTTCATTGCCGCCTGCGCCACGCTCAGAGTGCCGAACACGTTATTGCGAATGCCTTCAATCGGGTTATGCTCGACCAGCGGTACGTGCTTATAGGCAGCGGCGTGATATACCGTATCTACCGCAAACGTGCGCAAAATCCTCTTGCATTTCTCTTGCTCCAGCACCGAACCGAGAAATGGCGTCACTTCGATCTCGATACCCAAAGCGGTGCGGAGCGACGTCAATTCACTTTTAATCGAATACAGGGCAAACTCCGACATTTCCAGTAATACTAGGCGGGTCGGCCGCAACGCGATAATCTGCCGGCACAATTCGGAACCAATCGAGCCACCCGCTCCCGTCACCAGCACCGATTTTCCCGTAATACAGGCTGAGATCAATTGCGAATCCGGCATCACCGCATCCCGCCCCAGCAAATCCTCGATTTCGATATCGCGCACGTCCTGCAACCGCAATTCACCATTGATTAAGCTCTCGATAGGCGGCGTGACCTTAATTTTGATCTTGAGCGGCTCCAGTTTTTCGAGGATCTGCTTTTGTCGCTGCCGGGTCTGCGAAGGCAATGCCAATAAAACTTCCTTGATTTTTTTTTGTCGGATTAAAGCGGCCAACGCATTCGATGGATAGACCTTGATGCCGCCAATGGTAGCGCCCTGCAATTCCCGCTTGTCGTCGATAAAAGCAACGGGTACATAATCCTGCACCGAACGCAACGCACTCGCCAGCTGTATCCCTGCCTGTCCTGCGCCATAAATCGCGACGCGGGTTGCGCCAACCGCGCCATTCGCCCCGCTCGCATGCAGAAAATACCCACGCGCCAAAAACCGACTGGCCGCGACATACAAAATCGCACATACCCAGTAAATACCAAATACTCCACGGGAATAACTGCTCAAGTGCAGAAAAGTCGCCAGCGCCGCCAGCAGGACCAGCGACAGCGTTACCCCACTCACTACCACATAAACAATTTTGTGATCGATGAATCGGATTACAGCGCGGTACAGGCCGAGCCTGATAAAGATTGGAATTGAAATAAAAGGCGTGGCAAGAATCAGCCAGAAATACTGACTGATTAGACTAATATTTACCTCGTCATGGCGCAACCACATCGCGACCAGAAATGTCAATGGCAAGAAAACAAAATCCGCTACGGCCGCGATGACTTGTTTATGAAAGCGAGATAAATCAAGAAATGATTTCATTTAATCAATTAATAATTTTAATTATTTAAAATTTAATCTGACAAGGGACCATTAATCATAGAAGAAACCATGGAAAAATATGCTCATTGCACTAAAATAGATCCCACTCATCTCCAAACGTCTCGTCACTCTAAAAACGTACCGTTTACTCCTCAGTGGCCGGGTTCTATTCAAAGTGTCAAAGAACCCAGCAACAGCGCCAGTTCAATATAGCAAACCTGAAGCAGAATAATTCAGTAACCAATAATAAAAATCTTAATGCGCAACTTCATCCCTGCGCAATACCTTTACAAAGGTAAGAATAATAATTTTCATATCTAGTAAAAGCGATTGCCGTTTTATATATTCCACATCCAATTTCACCTTATCTGAAATAGACAACGCATCACGCCCATTGACCTGCGCCCAACCTGTCAATCCGGGCAATGCTTTGTCGACCCCATACTGAGTACGCAAGGAAATCAAATCATTCTGGTTAAACAAAGCGGGTCTCGGCCCGACAAAACTCATGTCACCTCGGATAATGCTCCACAGTTGTGGCAACTCATCTAAACTAGATTTACGCAAAAAAGATCCCACAGGGGTCAAGAACCGCTTTGGATCAGGCAGCAAATGGGTGGCAACTGCAGGGGTGTCTACCCGCATCGTCCGAAATTTCGGCATCCGGAAAACCAGGTTATCCCGTCCGACGCGATCTGACCAATACAACGCAGGTCCAGGCGAAGTCAGCCGCACCAGCAACGCCACCAGCAACACCGGTACCGCCAAGACTACCGCTGCTATCAAGGCTAGTAAAAGATCAAGCATCCGTTTCACGCTCATATTCCTTCTGCCGCTTTCTTCAAGCCTTGATCCAAGGTCAGTGGCGGACACCAACCCAATAGTTGGCGCGTTTTTTCAATATCGACCTGCAAAGACCCGCACAGGCGCTGCGCCACATCTTGCTTACCGGCCATCGCCCCTATCAGTTTCAGTACACCGGCCGGTACAGGCAGCAAGCGAGCCGGTCGACTCAAGGCATGTCCCATGCGGCGCAATAACTCCGTAGTGGAAATATCCTCTCCGTCGGAAACCAAAAAAATCTGTCCTACGGCGGCCGGGTGGGTAAGGCACGTCACTATCAAATCAACCATATTGTCTAGTGCCACTAGACTGCGCTGGTTATGAATGGCGCCCAACGGCAAGGGCACACCGCGCCGTAACCAACGCATCATTGTGGCAAAATTGGCCTTGACCCCCAGCCCATACACCAACGGCGGACGGATGATGACTACTTCCATGCCGGTTTGCAAGGCGATCTGCAGAAGACCTTGTTCGGCTTCCAGCTTAGAAATCCCATACGCGTCAAACGGCGTGGGTACATCATCTGCTGTGAACGGTTTCCCCAACTGTGTCTCTTCACCATTCACCTTGACAGAACTGATAAACACAAAACGGCGCACACCGGTTGCAGCCGCTTGCCGGGCAAGATTCAACGTGCCTTGAACATTGACGCGACGGAACTCCATCAGTGGATCCACCGTAACTTCTTTCATGACATGCACGCGAGCAGCTAGATGGATAACCACTTCACAATCAATGAGAGCATCGCGCCAATTGTTGGCACCGTTAATATCGCCCACTACGATGCTTTTAACCCCTATTGGAAAAGTGTTTGTAAAGCCTCTGATCGCACCCACTATTCCAATTGCTGATTCATCTGCCAAAAGTCGCTGGATTAGTGCAGCGCCTACAAAACCGTTTGCTCCTGTGACGAGCACTTTCATTCAACGTCCTTTTGAGCTACCCTGCAGACATCTTCGGCCATAGCTTGCATGATATTGGCTCGCGAAAATTTTCTTATGAACTCTAATCGACCCGTATCTTTTAATTCAAGGCGATGAAAAGCAGCCACCGCGTCGTCTGCATCACATGGTTTGAACACAGCAGAATTTGCGACTTCTATCTTAATGAACTCTGCTGAATAGCCTGAAACTCCAGCCCAAACAGGCTTCCCCATAGCTGCATATTCGAAAATTTTGGACGGCAAAACTTTTTTAAATGCGTCGTAATCATTTAGATGCAAAAACAATACATTGGCCTTCAAATATTCTTGAATCAGTTGATCACGTTTAATCGGAGAAAGTAAAACAACGTTGTCTACGCCGGCTTCAGCGAGTGCTCTACACAATGCCTCCTTGCGTCCTCCATCACCAATTACCCTGAACACTACTCGGCCATGCAATTTTTTAGCTAAAGTGGGCAATATGGCATGTAATCCCTGCCCTTCCCCCAAATTACCAGCATACAACACCGTCATCAAGCCCAGGTTCTGAGAAGAATACCTGCCTGTTACCGTAGCAGGATTCAGAAACTCGGCATCAATACCATTTGTAAAAAAAGAAAACTGCTGCCTCGGATAACGCTTCTTAAAATATTCCTCGAACCCTTGTGAAACCAAATTTATCTTATCCGCTCTCTTCACAGCCCAATTTTCAAGCCAGGAGAAAACCGGCTTGATGACAAATCCCAAATGTTTTGGCAAAACGTCTTTGATAGTATCGACAAAAATATCGCGAATATCCAAATAAAGAAAAGCCTTTTTCTTTTTAGCTACCCTTGCAGCCATGACTGCTGTCATCAATCGTGAAGATGTGCCTAATACCACGTCGTAACTCCGCCATTCCACATACTTCATAACCTGTTGATAAAAAATCAAAAAAGCCCTTGATTGATCAACCATGCCGCTTTGATGTATGGGTAACGGGATGCGGCATACATGTAATCCGGGATGATTTTCTATTGCAGGCGCATCCATTGAAAAGCTCCTGTAACGATTAGGCAATGTTGTAACCACGTCGATTTTCGAGCTTGACGGCAAACAATTAAGCAGGGCATCTACTAAGGCGGCCGTTCTGAAAGATCCCGCACACAAGTCGGGAGGGTAATAAAAGCTTAATACCAGTATTTTCAAACCTGCCCCCCCCATTGAATCATCGTTTTAATAGATGTCTTTTCAAAATCCACTACTAAACAGAAATTTGGCACAGTCGTACCGAATTGGGGATGCCAACTGCCAGCGATTATTTTCAAATTTCCACCTTCCACGGAAAATTTCACTCGCCGACCTGATTGTAGTTGCAATACAACTTGACGCTCTTGTATTTGCGTAGCATCCACACACACTTCAGGATGCAAATGAAAATAAGCAACAGCATCTGTGAATGGCCCCTGCACCACATCCTCAATCGTGAAGCCAGTGGCATCGAATATCCAACACCGGCAATGCACATTTCTTCCTATCAAACGCTGGTAACCGTTGTGACAAGCATCAATACGAACTGCCTCCGAAGACTTCAGGACTCCTACCCCAATTGGATAAGCACGCCGTGCAACCCTAAAACCTGCCCACACCTCTGAAGAATTTTGCCCGTTTACCACCACTGTGTTGTGCGCAGCCGTACTCCGTTGGCGCGATCTTTCGACATCATTGCCATAACACGAAGTACCAGAGTTGACCAACACCCGCCGACCAAATAAGCTCAACTCGAAACTCAAGGTGTCAGCGTGTGCATGCCCTGGCAAATAGTCTGGCCCTACCCGCGCCAAATCTAATAAGGCAACACAATGATCTGGCATGTCTACACGACAGTAGCCGCTTTCCGGTAAATGTCGCGCCTGCGAACGCTGCATATCGGTAACGCGCGATGCCGGACCGGTAACAATACCTAGTGCAGTCGCGTAAGCCCATAGCTGCACAAAATTCGGAGAGATACCTATTGCTGCATCGTTAAAAAAGGCAATTTCACCATCTGGATGAGACATGACTTGCAACCAGTCAAGTCCTAGTTCGATCACTTTTTGCCAAGCTTGTTTGCGCGCATCCAGCTCAGGCGAATCAATAACTTGCGCAAGATTCAATAAATCACACACATCCCACAACAGGGTCGCGTGATACATAGGAGACAACTCAAAATGTCCACCGTCCGGCAAAAACTGCTCTGTCACTTCACGGTCAAGGATCTGCAGACCCTTTTTCAACCAAACATCTGCTTGGGAGCCTTGAAAAAACATGCCTGCAAAAACTAATGCTTTGCCATTGGCAAACAGGTGATTACCCAAAATATGATACTCAAGTCGCTTTGTAAGGGCATGAGTCTGGTCCGCCAAGCTGGCCATCCACGCATCGGGCGCATCAGATAAATCTGATGACCACCACTTCACCCAATTGACAATGCGCAAGGAAATAGGGTACGGTTCCCAGCCATTTCCATGCCCACGTGGATTTTCCTTAATCCAGCGGTCCACCAAAGCCACATGCGCGGTACGTCGTTCAGCGGCACCACTGGCGTTTACATCGTCAAAATAATGTAGGTTGTACAGCCACAACTTAGAATATTCGCTGTCATTCCACGCACCGATACCCTTCAATGAACCCCGTTCGTTCAAAAAAATCCAATCGTCGTTCGGTTGCAAGCAAGATGACATCCAAACAGGCCAAACGGGTTGTGCAGACCATGCGCGACGTGGCTGATACCCAATACACTCTGGCCGAGACTTTATGAGTGCGTAAAAAAATCGATATCTCAGTTGCTCCAACCGAAGGTATCGCAATGTGTGCCACAGGCGTAAAACCCGCTTAAGCATTACCAAGAGCGCTCAGCACTTTGCTGCCGCAGTAACTCAGCCAGGCTGATGCTGACCCGTGCTACCTCAAAAATTTCGTCAACCGGGATAGCGGGTGTGCCTTTTGTAAGGGCTTGCAAAAATTCCGCTGCACAAACGTACTGCCCTTTATCCTGCTTCCACAGGTTCATCTTCCTAAACCCCGGCCAACCATAACCCTTGAGCTTGCGAAAATTATCAAGCTGTAGCACGCGGCCAGCAGTAAACACCTCTACCCGCTCCTTGGGAAATGCGACCGCACCATTGGCCAAGTAAAAGATGGTTCCGAACGAACCATCTTCAAACCCGAGGGTGATGGAGGCCTTGTCTTCAGTAATCGCTATGCCAGGCGCATCACCCATGCAGCGTGCCTGGAGCGACACAATGGGGCTGCCTGCCAGAAACCGCATCAGGTCAATGAAGTGACAGGCCTCACCAATAATACGGCCGCCGCCCACACCGTTATCCTGCGTCCAGTGGCTGGCCGGAATCGCGCCAGCATTCATGGTCATAATAAAAGATTTTGGCTCTTTCACTGTTTCCAGTAAGGCCTTCATCCGTTGCACTTGCGGGGCAAAACGGCGATTGAAGCCCACCATCAAATGCGGGCCGTTACCAGATCGATGGGCAGCATCATATGCAGCCCGGACTTGATCGAGTTCAGAATGCTGAATCGCCAGCGGTTTTTCGACAAAGACATGCTTGCCGGCTGTCAGGGCTTGAGCTACAAAGTGTGCATGAGTATCGTGCCGCGTCACAATCGCCACGGTATTGATAGCCGCATTGGCTAGTATCGCTCCGATGTCGGTCGAAGCTTCGGCAAAACCTGCTTTTTTGCCATGTATCACACCATTAATACCTCCGGCGGTCACAATCGTATGAAACTGAGCTCCAGCCGATTTGAAAGCAGGAATCAATATGCGAGACGCATAATTGCCCCCCCCAATGAAACCAAGTACTGGACGCCGCGTGTCAAAGCTAGCGTCAGGCACCAAGGTCAGCGCACGTATGGTTCGCTCGGCCGTATCGGACGCGTAATTGAGCAAAATACCAAGACCGGCTGAATCTTCAGTCAGCGTTTGATAAGCAAGTGGGGCATCTTCAAATGCAAAGCGATGCGTTATGAGTGGCTTCACATCTAACTGGCCGCTAGCCATCATATCTAGTACCGCCTCAAAGTTGCGTTGCTCAGTCCAACGCACGAAGCCGAACGGATAATCCTGGCCCTTGTCCTCATAGCTGGGATCATAACGACCTGGACCATATGAACAGGAAACCTGGAAACTCAATTCTTTCTCGTAAAAATCGGCCCGGCTCAATTCCAGACCCGTAACGCCGACCAGGATAATGCGACCACGCTTGCGCGACATGCGAGCGGCTTGGGTGACGGGGTCACTCGATTTGGTTGATGCCGTAATAATCACACCATCAACGCCACGGCCACGGCTAAATGCCATCCCTGCTGCGACCGGATCCTCCCCTTTTCCTGGATTGCATACCGATGCACCAAACTGACTTGCCAGTGCTAGTTTGGCATCATCAAAATCGATCGCCAACACGCGGCAACCCTGAGCACGCAACAATTGCACCGTCAGCAAGCCAATCAAACCCACACCAGTGACGACAAAGGCCTCGCCCAAAGTCGGCTGGGCCAAGCGCATGCCTTGTAAGCCGATGCTGGCCACAACGACAAACGAAGCCGACTCATCATCCACCTCATCGGGAATATGGGCGCAAAGATTGATCGGCACTCTGACGACGTCGGCGTGCGGGCCGTTCGAAACGACCCGATCACCGACCTTGAAACCGGCAACCCGAAACCCCGCTTCCGCCACTACACCGACATTGCAATACCCTAGCGGCAACGGCTGCGCCAGCTTCGATTGAACTGCATCGATGGTCGTCATCAAGCCATCGGTCTGGATTTTTTCCAACACCATCTTGACCTTGTCCGGCTGTTGGCGGGCCTTGTCGATAAACGACGCCTTACCGAAGCCAACCAACATTCTCTCGGTACCGGCAGAAATCAGCGACACCTTGGTAAATATGCCAATAGTCCCGCTCGAAATCTGCGGCGCCGGGGCTTGGACAATCGACGTTATGCCGTTTGCCATGTCTTGAAGAATCTGTCTCACAAAATTTTACCAATTTAGGAAAAAATTATATTAATCCCTGGGCGCAAACTTGCTGTCAGGCACGTACTGCATTTTATCTGGACAACTGCTATTGGAGGCCGCGCTTTGGCCGGGTGGGATAACTAATCAGTACCGCTTTGTAAGGCCCCTTAAACACAAAAATACTGCCGGCCGCAACCCCTATAATGCCGAACTGCCGAATCATATCTTTAATATCCGACAGTGAACCGGCCCCACCCAGAACCGTTAACGGCACTTTGATCGCGCCATGTACCGCCTTGATCAGATCCAAATCATAGCCTTCCATCGTGCCGTCGCGATCGATTGAATTCAACACAATTTCGCCGACCCCATGCGCCTGAAGTTTTTGACAGAACTCGACCGGAGTCAAGCCTGTGCCGCTCTGCGCATTATTGACGTAAATTTCGTATCCACGACCCAAAGAACGCTTTTTCACGTCAAGAATAACTGCCACACTTTGCGATCCCACCTGAGTGGCAAGATCATTGACAATTTCTATATTGGCAATGGCTGCGGAGCTCAATGCTATTTTCTCTACTCCCAGGGCAAATATTTTCTTAGCCTGTTCCACCGTCTTAATCCCGCCGCCGTAGCACAAAGGCATGCGGCACTCTCTGGCAAGATTCTCGATCAAGCGATAATTCGGCTCCCTCCTTTGAGCGGTGGCATCAATATCAAGAACGACAATTTCATCGACTTCTTTTTCGTTAAAAATTTTTACCGCATTAAGAGGATCGCCAACGTACTTGTAATCCTTAAACTTAACCGATTTGACGAGGCCCCCATCTTTAACCAACAGGCATGGAATAATTCTAGATCGCAACATCAGTCATAATTCCGCAAAATTTTTTAGCAGTCGGACGCCATTTCTGTGACTCTTTTCCGGATGAAACTGGACGCCAAATATATTTTTGTGATTAACCGCGCAGGTGAAGCGCTGGCCGTACTCGACATCCGCGATTACATCAGTAGCTTGATTGCAATGGAAGTAAAATGAATGCAGAAAATAGAATTCAGACTCGAGGTTCAGCCCTTCCAGCAGCCTGTTGTCCGAAAGCGATCTCACTTCATTCCAGCCCATATGCGGCAAAATCAATCCACCTGCAACCGCCGCGCTATCAATTTTCTTGACAACACCATCAATCCAGCCCAATCCAAGCTCAGATCCTTCATCACTTGAAGCAGCCAGCATTTGCATGCCGACACAAACTCCGAGGATCGGCACGCCTTCTTCGAGCACCACCCGGTTCAGGGCGCCGTACAAACCGGATGATTTCAACAGCTTCATCGCATTATCAAAGGAACCGACTCCGGGCAAAATTATCCTATCTGCCGACGTCAACTGTTCTACAGTTTTAGCCACATTAAACGGAATACCAAGATTTTTGTAAATATTAGAAAATGCACTGATATTTCCAAGTCCATAATCCATAATAGCAATCATCTCTTGACCGCCTTTTCACTACCAAATTTTTTTAACACCGCCGCGCCAAGATCAAACACCAAACGTTGATTTTTATAATCTTTATAGGATTTTTTTGGCTCTTCCAAATAAGCGCGCAACTCTTCCCTGGAAATATCGAGTTTTGTCGCTATATATTCAAAATCCTCTTCAATCGCCTCGAGATTATAAGCAGGATTTTGAAGCTCAGCCAAAGCATCGGCACGGGTCATTTGCTTTGTTAATATCAGACTCGAAAACTGCACTTTACGGGTGTCGAATCCAAAGCGGGTCGGTAGCCAATAACCTTCGAAAAAGCGGGTAAATCGCGATTCAAAATGCTTTTGCGGGTAGGCACGCCATCCATAATTGGTAACAAGCGTATCAATCGCCAATTTCTTACTATACGGCAAAAAATCGAGCGGCTTAACAACTCGCACGCCTTTGAAATAGCGCAGATAAAACTTATGGAACAAAATGCCGCTGAAGGGAAAAGTATCAAGTTTTCTTTTACCGAAACGAGCATGAATGTCTTTAATTTGCCTCAAATCAGTACCGTGATACAGCCAGTCTAAAGGGTTTCTGACGCATTCCGTCGCGATATTGCCGCCATTCAAGATATACTTGATTTTGTGTTTATTCGCGAAGTGATAAAGAGTTGCAACGAATGCATGATCTTGCGGAACATCCAAATGGGGAACTCCTGATTTGAAAAAAGCAAGTTGCAAATCTTTCATTTCTTCCCAATTGATTACCTCCGTATACAAATCCAGACCAAGCCCATCGACGAGTGCCTGAATATTGCTGACAGCGATATCTGAATTCCAGCCGCCATCCACATGAAATACCAAGGGGCGAAGGCCAAATTTTACGACTGCTAGGTGCAGCAAATATGAGCTGTCCAGCCCGCCACTCATCCCAAGAATGCAATCGAAGGGCTTTCCTTTTCCTTCGATTTTTATCTTTTCCGCGATTTCCTGAAACATGCGCTCACCGACTGCACCTGTGTGCCAATTGGGCAAGACATCAGTCTTGAATCCGGTGCAATGGTCGCATACGCCGTCGGCGTCGAAAGTGATACGTGGGTCGGAAGTATCCATCACGCAGTTGTTGCAGACTTGATATTTTTCCATGACGGTTTGTAGATGGTGTAATTTGTTGAGTTGTTGTCAGGCTTGATCTGGCTCAATCTCTCCTGAAAATCTTGATGTATTTCCTGTATTCGCGGTGGGCGTCGCGCGCCATCTCCCAGCGCCTACGGCTTGGAAGTTGCTCGAGCGCACCGTGCCAGTGGTGGATAATGCGAATTTTTGGCTCGTACCAGACCTGCTCTCCCACCTCCTTCAACTGCTTGCTCAGGAAGAACTCCTCGGACATCATGAAGGTAGGAGCCCAGAATTCTTTGAACTGCCTGAAGAACCGCGGGCCCAGCACGTAGCAAGAGCCATGGCCTTGGTAGATCGGTTGCGCAACCTGCCACTGTTCTTCGTCGGAACGCTCGCTGACGCGCGGAAACATCTTGGCAACCTTATGAATGAATCGTCCCAGATGATAATTTGAGTAATAAAGATCGTACAGGACTTCCCGGATCGTGCTGATACTGGCGATTACGTGGGGGTTTTGGTGCTCACCGTCCAGTGTGATCACGTCAGGCGAAATCACGGAATGCTGTTGCAGGGCATGGGCGTTGTGCCAAAGAACGTCGCAAAAATCCTCAGAAAACTCTAGGTCGTTGTTGCCCGCCACTACCCATTCGATGTCCGGACGTTTTTCACGCAGTGCCTTCAGGCCGAGATTGAGTCCGCCAAAGTACCCAATGTTTTCGTGGCTCTCGAGGATATGGACCGATGAGTACTTGGCCGCTAAGGGACGCAGCTTCCGCACCTCTTCTTCAGCGGAAGCGTTATCTACTACGAAAACCTCAATGTCGTGACCCACATTGAGTAACAGGCTCTCCACTGCCGCCAGCGTGAAGGACGAGTTATTGTAGTTGGTACAGACGTAAGCGAGTTTCATGAGAAGCAGTGGAATGAGAACTTAATTTCAGATTTTACAATTGACAGGGCTGCCACTACACGACGCATCATCGGACGAGCGTCCATTCGTGTTTGGCAGTTCCAGCAGTTGCAAACAGCGGCCGAGTGGCTATTATAGGACCTTCAATGAATAGCCTACTTGTAGTCATCGCCTCTGCAGTACTACTGCGACTCGATCCAGGAACACTTCCGACAAAACGGGAACTCTGGCAAAGATGGAGTTGAAGACACTGATCGCGCGCATGGCCTTCGTTTGCGCTCTCCTGCCCACCCGCGGGACCCCAGGGAACTCATTACAAACAACTCGCCAGTTCTTCTGCCTGATGGCTTTCCACGCTGCACGGCAAGTGATCCTGTTTAGGTTGGGAATTCGGTAGTTTGGATTCGGATTAGCTATGAAGTGGCTATAGCCGGGGCCACGTTCGGCCAAAATGTAGTTCAATGCCTTACGGACTGTTTCGCCCGAAAAAAACCAATGCAGAAAAGGTGTCCGCGAGACCTTGATGTGATGATCGAATGGATGATAAATGGGTGGAAATACGGCGATCAGATGGCCGTTGAGCTTCAGTATTCGCCAGCATTCCTTCAGACAATTTTCTACGTTATAGACGTGTTCCAGCACATTGATCGCGACGACGATGTCAAACGCTCCATCAGGGAAAGGCGTTCTCTCGCCGAAGCGTTGCCTGAAGTCAGCAGCGGAGCCAATCTGTTTGGCGTAACACTGTGCTCCATCAATGAAGTAGGGCGAGACATCAAAACCCGAGATCTTCTTGACGCCATACATCGCTTCCCAAGCGAGCACCGTACCACCCAACGCACAGCCGAAGTCGAGCACTTCCTTGTCCTTGAAGTACTCGCCGTTCGAGGACAAAAAGAAGAGCTCCAGGAATGGAGTTTCTTCTTCGGCAACGCGCCTGTTGTGCGCGACTTCATGCATTGCCGCGTGTATTTGCTCCTGCGTCATTTTCTCCAAGTGAGCCGCCTCGAAGAACGCCGCGTGAGCCGTGTCGTCCGAACTCAAAAATCTGGGAAACAGCCGCATTACCCATACCGCGAGCTTAACGGGGAGCGTGTATTCTTCTCGGGTGAGCGTTGCAAATTCAGCCAATTTGTATTTTCACTCATTGAGGTTGATGGTTGCCCCATATGGGTCAAGGCTAGTCTCTTGACTAGACGCTCATGATCGCTGCGACGCGTTTGATAGTCGACTGCGCATCCATCTAACAGATTGGAAGAGGTTATTCGGAAAATAGGAGAAGGAGTACAAGGCTGCCAGCGCGGAATAGATCAGCTTCTGGCGGGGGGAGCTTCTTGATAATAGTCCAATGGTAGCAAAAACATATGCCTTATATCGGTACTTTGGGAATTGGGGATTTAGCCCCGACAAATACGGAATGCAGCTCAGATCCATCTTGAGTTGGTCGGAAGTCACGTTGTACGACATTCCGCCACCGTGGCGCCGGTAGACGCACATGCACTCCTGTGAGTAGTGCACCTTGCCGAGAAAAGAAATGCAGAGATTGAGCAGCCGGTCACATGACAGGACCGGCGGTGAGTTGCTGAACAGATCGACCACCGGTCGCCGAAACATTATCGAAGCAGTGTGGAAAAGGCGCCCGCCAATTAGGTCGTTCGTGGTAAGCGTGCTGGGCACGTTCTCCTTGAAAGTGCGATCCGACACGTTGTCAGAGATGACCATCGACTGGTGCGCGGCACCAGCATGGTCTGGGTGGGAGTCGAGGAATTGGACCTGTTTGCGGAGCTTCTGCGGGTCGGTCCAGTAATCATCACCTTCGCAGACCGCGACATATTCGCCGGTGCACGCCAGCAGGGTTCGATTGAAGTTGGGCATAACGCCCAAGTTCCGTTCGCGCGATAGTAGGCGCACGCGTGGATCTCTGCGGGCGAACTCTTCGCAGATGGCGGCAGTGCCGTCCGGACTACAGTCGTCGCCAATGACGAGTTCAATGGGAAAGTCGACCTCTTGGGACAGGACGCTTTCAATGGCTTGCCGAATGTATGCATCATGGTTGTAGGCAATCATGCAAACGCTGACCTTCGGATTCATGAATGTACCTGCGCTTTCTTATTAGAAGGATTGCCTGAGCCGCCACGGATTCCGCGCCCCGAAGCTAGGAACAAAAACAGCATGTAAATGAAGTCTCCGATACCGCGGCTGTGAAGCTCCAAAGACTTGTAGTTGAACGCAAGGCTAATTGCTATTAACGCAAATAAAAATCGAGCGATCAGTGCGCGGTCAGAATCGCGCACTGAAGCGCCTGCGAACATATAAGTCGCTATTAGCATGTACAGGTGTGTAAATAAGATGACCAAGGTGCCAACAATCCCGACATGGTAGATGAGTTTCACATACCCAATGTCAGTTTCCAATCCGATTGTGTTGGGATCGACCCCAAAGCCGATAATCAGGCCAGATAGTGGTTGATCCAAGGGTTTTAAGTGGTCTTCCGTGAGTGCCACAAGTGTCCCAGTCGTGCCGTAGTCAGTGGCAGCAAATACAAAACTTGCATCATCGGACTGCAACTCAGTGAGGCCGAGAGTCTGAAGCAGAAGTGGAAATAGCGTTATATACATTGCCACCAGAAACCCGGCGAAACCAAATACAATAACTAGTTTCCAAATAAGACGGGCCTTCAAAATTGCTTGAAGGAAGAGCGCAATAGCGACCAGAAAGGATAGAGCCATGCCCGTTCTGGAGGACATGAGCGTCGCGACGAATGCCACTGCCGCCATCAGAAAATACATTGAACCCTTGCCTTGTTTGAATTGAAAGTAAAAGAACAAGAGTGCGGCGATGGATAGCAACGATGCGGTGTCATAGCTTGATGAAGCACCGAGCTTTCGCAACGTGTATGTTTCGAAAATAGTCATCTCACGCTCAAAGCCAAAAACAGGTGCCGTTATCATTGTCAGATCCGGCAATGCGAGTTGCAACATGACCAGGAGAATGTGAAAACCGAGTGCAAAATTAATCGCCTTGACAACAGACGAAGCCGGAATTCGACAACTCCCGAAAATCAATGCGAATAAGCTGACCGCCAGAGTGGTTCGAAAATACTTTAGAACGATCTGACTCTCTGCGTCACCCCTAAAGACTGTGACCAAGAGCATCCAGGCGAGTACGGCGTAGACGCTGACAACGACTATCGGTGCCGGCGGGGTGAAACGAAGTTGATGTCGAATCAACAGGGTTGTCGCCACGGCGATGTTGATTGCAAGGGTCAGATACGGCGAAAAAGTATTGAAGATGTTCTGGAATACCAAAACGCTGAGCAACGCCCCGTAAACAGGCACGGCGCTCCGGAGGGGGACGGTGATCGATGTCATTACAACCTACTCCGAACGGTTCGTAGAAAATCCGGGCGCAAGACGGGAGACATCATCGTGGCAACCAGCATGCATGCGGTCGCTATGACCGCAGTATGGGCGAATGCCAGCAATCGACTATGGACATCGGGCAGGAAATGGCTAAGGGCCAGGCCAACAAGAAATGCTGGCAAAAATATTACGAAGACATTGCTTGCCAGCCAATTCCAATGGAGGCCGGGTTCTAATTTGGAATGCACGTAACCTACCCAGAAGATCAGATAGAGGGCGTTCATTGCGACCCAGACCCACCCTGCGCCGACGCCACCGGCTTTCATGGCGGCGACGATGATCGCGGGAATAAGAAGCACAACCAGCACGAGGTTGCCAATCAGGTGATACCGAAGATTTCCTCGCGCGTACTGCAAGTAATAAGGAAAGGCGCCCAATGCCAGCAGACCGTTGCCAATGGCATATAACCGCAGGATCGGAGCCGTGGCGTTGACTACCTCGCGGTTGCCCGTCCAGGCGAACAGCAGGGATTCAGTACAGACGATCAGCATAATGGCCAACGAGCCGGCAATGACACTCACGAGCTGAGCACCTTGGTTGTAGATGCGCCTAACTTCGTCATGATTGCCTTCCGCATAGAGCCGCGCCATGTGCGGCATGATCGTCAAACTGATCGGCCCGGAAATGATGGTGATACCGCCCGCAACAAGCACCGCCATCGTGAAGTAGCCATATTCGGCCAGCGGAAGAATGCCGGAGAGAATCAGCTTGTCGGTTTGGGTCACCAAGACCCAGACCGATGAAGTGAATGCGATGGTCAACGAGAACCGCAGGAGCGGCTGGATAGGTCTGAAGGACCAGCCAATACGCTCAGTGATTTCGTTACCATTCGGCAAAAGGCGGTGGCACATGGCCAGCAAACCGACAACTTCGAGTGCCGCGACGGCGAGTTGGTGCCAGAAGAACACGATGGGCGTAAAGCCCCATACCCACATCGACCCGAGAACCCCCGCGAAGCGGAGTGTGGCAATGACGGCGTTGAACCCACTCAACCACACAAGCCGCTCCGAGCCCGTGACGACACCACGGTACAAGCCACCCATCCACCGCAGCGTCACGCAGATGGCCATGACTTGCACAGAGGCCAACACTTCCGCCGGGGGTAGGTTGCGAATGTTCAACCAATGGTTTGTCGCCACATCTGCCATGGCAAACAGTGCGCCACCGCCGATGACGGCGATGAACATAAAGACAAGGCTCAACGATCGATACAGGCGGCGATAAGCTACCGCCGACATGGCCGCACCGTGATAGCGAGCCGACTCGCGTGCGATCGTGGGCGTCAAGCCGAGGTCCAGCAAATTGAACCAGGCCTGTAGCATCGCGAAGAAACCGACCAATCCATAGGCCTCCGTACCCATGTACTTCAGGTATAGGGGAATCAAAACAATGCCGATCAACGTGACATAGATCTGGCTCGCATAGCTGGCGAGGATGTTGCGCTTGAGGGATGACACTACTTAATCATCTTCCTCGAGTGATAGGCGTACAAATATTTTTTTTCCATCTTTATTATGGAAGTAGGCATTTTTAAAAGTACCATGTGATAAGGCTCGCAATAGTCTAATATGCTCACCAAGTGGGGCGATTGCATCGAGATTAAGATGACACAGAGACTTAAAATCTTTTATGGAGTTATAGTTACCTTCGAAAGCGGGTGGATAAGATTCAAATTCATTATTTATAATATTTATAATATTTTTTCTTAACAACATCATTTCTGCTTTAAGCACTCTTTCGTAAACATCCAATGATGTGTCACTTTGTCGTACATCCACACTGATTTGATCAATAATATTACCATGATCAACTTCACTATCCATTAAATGAATAGTTGCTCCAATTGGTTTTTCATTAATTATTGAAAATACTTGTGGATACCATCCTCGATTATGAGGATTAAGTCCCGGATGAACATTAATACAAGTTACAGCCGATACCAAATCAGCCGGAAATATTTGCTTGCAATGCAATGAAAATATCAAAAAATATTTAGATTTAATAAAAGCTACTGTTTCTAGATTTCTTAAATCTATTGGCTCAGCACCCAAACTAATCATTTCAGATGGAGCTTTGTTATTTAATGAGTACCTATATTGAATACTTGAAATATCATCAATACCTTGACTCGCACATTCCTCTTGAAAGAATTTTGTTATTCTGGGATTGTCTGACACAACAAGTATTTTTTTCATGTTAAATCTCGCTATATTTCCCATCTTTGATCAACCCTGTTACCCGCGCGATATCCGCGTCGCTTAAAGCCGGATAGATTGGCAAACACATCACTTGGGCAGCAGCTTCGGCCGCCACGGGCAGGTTGTCGCGCTGTGCCGATGGCATGCTGCGGTACATCGGAAAGTCTGAAATCAATGGGTAGAAGTAGCGGCGTGCAAAAATTCCTTGATCTTTTAATTTTTGGTACAAGGCATCGCGACTCAGCGAGTAATCTGCCTGCACCAAGATCGGAAAGTATGCGTGGTTCGCCCCCGGTTCACCCGAATCGCTCAGGCAGTGAATGCCTTTGACGTTAGCCAATTGCTCGCGGTAGGCTGCGTCAATTTCCGCTCGGCGGGCCAGCGCCTCGTCGATGTGTTCGAGCTGTAGCAAGCCAAAGGCGGCATTGAGCTCACTCATCTTGCCGTTGATGCCGGGAGCAACTACGGTCACCTCGTCCACAATTCCGAAGTTCTTCAATTGGTCGATGCGTAGCTTGGTTTTGGCATCCGGGCAGATGATGGCACCACCTTCAAAGGTGTTAAACACCTTGGTGGCGTGAAAGCTCAGCACCGCGAGATCTCCATGGCGCAGCACGCTGCCGCCTACGTCTTGCACGCCAAAGGCGTGGGCAGCGTCATAGATAACCTTGAGGTTGTAGTTGTCAGCAATTTTCTGAATGGCGCCCACATCGCAGGGCTGGCCGTAACAGTGCACCGGCATGATAGCAGTGGTCTGCGGAGTGATGGCTGCCTCAATCTTGGCTGGGTTGAGATTGAGCGTATCAGGGTCAATATCCACAAACACGGGCTTAATACCGTTCCACAATAATGAATGGGCGGTGGCTACGAACGAATACGGTGTTGTGATGACCTCGCCCGTGACGCGCAGTGCCTGTAGCGCCGTGACCAGCGCAATGGTGCCATTGGTAAAAAGGGCCAAATGCTTGACGCCCAGATAATCACACAGCGCTTGTTCGAGCTGCTGGTGATACGGTCCGCCGTTGGTCAGGATCTTGTTGTCCCATATTTCTTGGAGGTAGGGGATGAATTCTTCCAGCGGTGGCAAATAGGGTTGGGTGACATAGATAGGTTTAGACATTTTGTACGGTGCAAAAATAATTCAGTATATTGTTTTGAATGAAACTAGATGTCGGCAGTAGTGTCATGCCGCTCGGATGCCACATGCGTCAACAATAGACATTTTTTTCCATACTTCGATGGGCTGACCCTTGAAAGCCTTATGACCAACCAGAATCAACGCGATCTGCGCGCGGTCCTGCGCTTGCTCTATTGTGACTAGTTGTGCGCGTTCAAAGAGTACAGCCGGAAGGGCTTCAATGTGAGGCTCAACAACCAACACTTCGCCTGGATGCAGCCGTGCCAACTGTGTACTGATTGCCAGTGCAGGGCTTTCACGCAGATCGTCTATATCCGGCTTAAAAGCCAGACCAAAGCAAGCGATGGTTACATCTTTAGCGGTCTTGTCAGGATTAGCGGACAAATAGTCCGCGAGAGCGAGTTTTACTTTTTTAATTATCCATTCTGGCTTTGCATCGTTGACTTCACGGGCAGTACGAATCAGGCGCGCTTCTGCCGGGGTTTGACTGACGATGAACCATGGGTCCACCGCTATGCAGTGCCCACCGACGCCTGGCCCGGGTTGCAAGATATTGACGCGGGGGTGGCGGTTGGCCAGTTGGATAAGCTCCCACACGTTGATATCCTGCTTGTCGCAGATGATGGACAATTCATTGGCAAAAGCGATGTTCACGTCGCGGAAACTGTTTTCGGCTAGCTTACACATTTCTGCCGTGCGGGCTCTGGTTATGACGCAATTGCCCTCTACAAAAGTTTTGTAAAGGCTGACAGCAGCTTCGGAACATTTGGGGGTCATGCCACCGATGATGCGGTCGTTTTGCACCAGTTCACGCAGCACATTGCCGGGCAGCACGCGCTCGGGGCAGTAGGCCACACGAATGTCAGACGCTTCGCCATGTGTATGCGGAAAAGTCAGGTCAGGCCGGGCGACAGCCAACCAGGCGGCCATTTTCTCCGTGGTACCTACAGGCGAGGTGGATTCCAGAATCACCAAGTCACCCTTCTTTAACACTGGAGCAATCGATTTGCTGGAAGATTCGATGTAGCTTAGGTCCGGCTCGTAGTCACCATTGTGATCGCTCTTAAACGGCGTGGGTACTGCAATTAAAAATGCATCTGCCGACTCCGGTTTGGTGGTGGCACGCAGGTAACCATCTATCACAGCGGTATGCACGGCGCTGTCCAGATCGGCCTCAACAATATGAATTCCTCCACGATTAATGGTATCGACTGCATGTTGATTGATATCCACTCCGATTACTTTCTTGTGGCGAGATGCAAAAATAGCTGCAGTCGGTAAGCCAATATAGCCCAAACCGACAATTGAAATTGTTTCGAATTTAAACATACAATCCTGAATACAAAATGAATGAATAATTAACAGGTTAGCAGTGCTTCTACAATTCGGTGGCTGGCCTTACCATCACCATAGGGATTGTGTGCAAAAGCCATAGCATCATAGGCGTGGGGCTGAGTCAGCAGTAGGTGGATGGCAGCCACGATAAATTTTGAATCCGTACCAACCAATTTAACCGTTCCAGCACTGACGGCTTCCGGCCGTTCTGTAGTGTCGCGCATGACCAGTACGGGCTTACCCAGAGATGGCGCCTCTTCTTGAATACCGCCAGAATCGGTCAAGATAATGTAGGCACGACTCATCAGATAAACAAAAGGAAGATAGTCCTGCGGCTCTATCAAGCGAATATTTTCACAGCCTGCCAGGATACGGCGCACTGGCTCTTGCACATTGGGATTGAGATGTACTGGATAGAGTATTTGGACATCATCGCGTTCTGCAATGACTCGCAAAGCCTTACAAATATTTTCGAAGCCTTTTCCAAAATTTTCTCGACGGTGACCAGTAACCAGTATCAGCCGTTTGCTCTCACTAATAAACGAGAAACGTTCAGCTAACTGCCGATTAAGCGCCATATCGGTATCAATGCGTTCCATAGTAGTCAACAAGGCATCAATAACCGTATTACCTGTTACAAAAATGGTTTTTCCTGGACAACCTTCTGCGAGCAGGTTGGCCCGAGCGATTTCAGTGGGAGCAAAATGTAGTGACGCGACACGCCCCACCATCCTCCGGTTCATTTCTTCCGGCCACGGAGAATTCACATCGTTTGTCCTAAGTCCCGCTTCGACATGAGCAACAGGAATTTTCGCGTAAAAAGCGGCAAGGCTAGCTGCCATTGCGGTGGTCGTATCACCATGCACAAAAATCAGATTCGGCGTCCATTTGTGAAAGACTTGACGCAACCCAATCAAGACGTTACTGGTGATATCGGTTAAATCTTGACCTGGCTTCATAAGATCAAGATCGAAATCGGGAACGATATTAAACAACGTCAGCACCTGATCAAGCATTTGCCGATGCTGCGCCGTCACACAGACTTTAACTTCCCACTGTGGCCATGCCTTTAGTACGTTAACAACAGGAGCCATTTTTATTGCATCGGGGCGCGTACCAAAGACAATTAAAATTTTATTTATTGTGGCCATATTCATTAAAATTTATTCTACGAGAAAAAATCAAATGCACATATTTTGTGCACTCCATTCTTTGCCAACTCATCCATATTAGGCGATATACAATAAAAATTCCGCAATACTGGTGGAAGAATCTATTCTGCCGCTGCGCCCATGCATAGGCTCAAGGCTTCCTGCCACTGCGGGAGATCGCAAAAGGTCTGGCGCAAGCGCTCGGTATTCAGGACGGAATGCATCGGTCGCTTGGCTGGCAACGGGTAGTCTTCGGTGCGGATCGGCACCAGCGTCGGGCGCTTGCCGGCTCCGGCGCGATCCAGAATTTCCTGAGTGAAGCCATGCCAAGTGGTCTGGCCACGGGCGCTCAGGTGGTAGGTGCCGGTTCGCTGCTGCCACCATTCCAAATTTTGCTGTGCGCCGTGGCCTTGCGCCACGATATGCGCGGTGGTGTCGGCGATGGTGCGGCACCAGGTTGGCGCGCCATGTTGATCGGCGACGATACGCAATTCATCGCGCTCCTGCGCCAGCCGTAGTATGGTTTGCAGGAAATTCTTGCCGCGCATGCCATAGACCCAGCTGGTGCGCAAAATCAGGTGCGGGATGCCGGCGGCTTGGATCGCCCGCTCGCCTGCGAGTTTGGTAGCGCCGTAGACGTTGATCGGACAAGGCGTATCGTCTTCGGTATAAGGGGTGCTCTTGCTGCCGTCAAACACGTAATCGGTCGAGTAATGGATCATCACCGCGCCGAGCTTCTTCGCTTCTTCGGCCAACACGCCGGGCGCTTCGCCGTTGATGCGCATGGCCAGTTCCGGTTCGTTTTCCGCTTGATCGACGGCAGTATAGGCGGCTGGGTTAATGATCAGCGTGGGCTTGAGGTCGCGGATGACGGCGCGCACTTGAGCCAGGTCGGATAAATCCATTTGGGTGCGGCCGAGCGCGATGATTTCGCCCCGGCCTTGCAGGCTACGTTCGAGCTCGTAGCCGACTTGGCCGTTTTTACCAGTAAGTAGGATGCGGATGTGGGTCATGAGGTGGCGGCAAAGGGAACGATAGTGGCTGTGGTCATGCCTCGGGGTGTGACTACAAAAATTGAGTCATTTTTGTAGGAGCGCACCAGTGCGAACAGCCGTACCGATAAGAGCGGTGGTCGCGCCAGGATGCGCCGCTACAGGCTACAGTCCAGCAAATATTTTCCTGTTATGCGGGCGGATCATGCAAAGACCTCGGCTTCTGCCAACGATGTCCCTATCCTGTCCTTATCAGACAGCAGTGGTTCTGTGGTTAGCGACCATTCGATACCAATGGCGGGGTCGTTCCATAAAATGCTGCGCTCGAATTCCGGCGCCCAGTAATCGGTGGTCTTATACAGGAATTCGGCCGATTCGCTGGTGACGACAAAGCCATGAGCGAAGCCTTCTGGAATCCACAGCTGACGCTTGTTCTCAGCCGACAGCGCTACACCGACCCAGCGGCCGAAGGTCGGTGAGCTTTTACGGATATCGACCGCGACATCGAACACTTCTCCGGCCACCACCCGCACCAACTTGCCCTGCGGCTGCCGAATCTGGTAATGCAGACCGCGCAGCACGTTTCTGGCGGATTTAGAGTGATTGTCCTGTACGAAATCAGCCGCAATGCCAGTTAACTCTTGAAAGTGGCGCCGGTTGAAACTCTCATAAAAAAAACCGCGATCATCCCCAAACACCTTAGGCTCGAGGATCAGAACGTCAGGAATCGAGGTAACGACGATATGCATGATCAAAATGCCTTGCTGTTTAACAATTGCACCAGATAACGGCCATAACCATTTTTGCTCAGCGGCTGGGCCAGCTCTTCCAGCTGTACCGCGTCGATATAGCCGCGACGGTAGGCGATTTCCTCGGGGCAAGCGATTTTCAAGCCTTGGCGGTTTTCGATGGTGGCGATGAACTGTCCCGCTTCCAACAGCGATTCATGCGTACCGGTATCGAGCCAGGCCATGCCGCGCCCCATCAATTCCACCGTCAGCTGCCGGCGCTCCAGATAGGTGCGGTTGACGTCGGTGATCTCGAGCTCCCCGCGCGCGGAAGGCCGGATGGCGGCGGCGATGTCGCATACCTGGCTGTCGTAGAAATACAGGCCGGTGACGGCGTAGTTGGACTTCGGCTGCTGCGGCTTTTCCTCGATGCTCACGGCCTGCTGGGCGCCGTCGAATTCGACCACGCCGTAGCGCTCCGGGTCCTGCACGTGGTAGGCGAACACGGTGGCGCCCTCGGTGCGACCGGAGGCGACGCGCAGCTGGCGCTCGAAGTCGTGGCCGTAGTAGATGTTGTCGCCCAAAATCAGCGCCGACGGCGCATTGTCGACGAATGCGCGGCCGATGATGAAGGCTTGCGCCAGGCCGTCCGGCGACGGCTGCACCGCGTAGCTCAGGTTCAGCCCCCACTGGCTGCCGTCGCCCAGCAGTTCGGAAAAGCGCGGCGTGTCCTGCGGGGTGGAGATGATCAGGATGTCGCGGATCCCGGCCAGCATCAGCGTCGTCAGCGGGTAGTAGATCATCGGCTTGTCGTACACCGGCAGCAGCTGCTTGGAGACCGACATTGTCACTGGATACAGCCGCGTACCGGAACCGCCGGCCAGGATGATGCCTTTACGGGAGACAGACATATGGGAGTATATTCAAATTTGTTAATATTTTCGCCCGGAACAGACTGCCATCACCGGGAGTATAGGCTTCATTCGACCGCCGCACTCTATGCCTGGGCGGCCTCCCCGGCGCCATACTGGGTTGCCATCCATTTCAGATAGTCACCCGACTGCACGTCGCGCACCCAGTCCTGGTGCGCCAGATACCACTGCACGGTCTTTTCGATGCCGCTGGCGAAAGTCTCCGCCGGCTTCCAGCCCAGTTCGCGCTCGATCTTGCGGGCATCGATCGCATAGCGGCGGTCATGGCCCGGGCGGTCGGTGACGTAGGTGATCTGCAGGCGGTACGAGGCGGCGGCTGGCACCGCACGGTCCAGCATGTCGCACAGGGTATGTACGACTTGCAGATTGGTCATTTCGTTCCAGCCGCCAATATTGTAGGTTTCACCGGGCCGCCCCGCGTCCAGCACCCGGCGAATCGCGGCGCAGTGGTCGCTCACATAGAGCCAGTCGCGCACCTGCCGGCCGTCGCCATAGATCGGCAGCGGCTTGCCGGCGAGCGCATTGGCGATCGTCAGCGGGATCAGTTTTTCCGGAAAATGATACGGGCCGTAATTGTTCGAGCAATTGGTGGTCAGCGTCGGCAGCCCGTAAGTGTGGTGGTAGGCGCGTACCAGGTGGTCGGCCGCCGCCTTCGTGGCCGAATACGGGCTATTGGGTGCATACGGCGTGGTTTCGGAAAACGGTGCATCGTCGGGGCCGAGCGTGCCGTAGACCTCGTCGGTGGAAACGTGCAGGAAGCGGAAAGCGCGCCGCCCGGCTTCGTCCAGCCCGTCCCAGTGGCCGCGCGCCGCTTCCAGCAGGCTGAAGGTGCCGTTGACGTTGGTGGTGACGAAGGCGGCCGGGCCGAGGATCGAGCGGTCGACGTGGCTCTCGGCGGCGAAATGCACGATCGCGCGCGGTTGATGCACGGCCAGCAATTCGGCCATCCGTGCACCGTCGCAGATGTCGGCCTGCACGAACAGATGGCGGCCGTCACCGCGCAGGCTGGCGAGGTTGTTCAGGTTGCCGGCATAGGTCAGCTTGTCGACGTTCAGTACCGCTTCGTCGCTCTGCGCCAGCCAGTCGAGCACGAAATTCGAGCCGATGAAGCCGGCGCCACCTGTGACCAATATCATGTTGTATTCCTGAATCGCTAAATGTATATAAAAATCATGTCATTTTAAATGAAACGCCGGCCGCGACGAACTCTAATGCATAACATCATGGCAAAACAAGTCCGGGGAGCTTGAAAACGCATAGATAGGGAGTTGCCTCACACTACAATTTACAATTGCATATCACCGCTTTTTTTCGCTTCCCTATGCCCACCTATGCGATCGGCGACCTGCAGGGTTGCCATGCCAGTCTGCAGGCGCTGCTGGAGCGCATCGAAGCCGCCGATCCCGGCGCCCGGCTGTGGTTTGCCGGCGACCTGGTCAACCGCGGCCCGCAATCGCTGGCGACGCTGCGGCAGGTGATGGCGCTCGGCACGCGCGCCACCGTCGTGCTCGGCAACCACGATCTGCACCTGCTGGCGGTCGCGCACGGCATCCGCAGCCTGCATCGTTCCGACACGATGGCGGAAATCCTGGCGGCGCCGGACCGCGACGAACTGCTCGACTGGCTGCGCCATCGGCCGCTGGCGCACTGGGCCGACGGCCACCTGCTGGTGCATGCCGGCGTGCTGCCGCAATGGAGCGCAGAGCAGACGCGCGCGCTGGCCGGCGAAGTGGAAGTCGCGCTGCGCGGTCCCGGCTGGGTCGAGTTCCTGCACGAGATGTATGGCAACACGCCGCTGCGCTGGGACGATGCGCTGCAGGGCAGCGCGCGCCTGCGCTGCATCGTCAACGGCCTGACCCGGCTGCGCTTTTGCAGCGCCGACGGCGACATGGAATTCGCCGCCAAGGAAGGACTGGATGCGGCACCGCCCGGCTTCATGCCGTGGTTCGAGGTGCCGTGCCGGCAAACCGCGGACGTCACCGTGGTGTTCGGCCACTGGTCGACGCTGGGGTTGATGCTGCGGCCGAACCTGATCGCGCTCGATACCGGCTGCGTCTGGGGCGGCCGGCTGACGGCGCTGCGGCTGCACGACCGCCAAGTGCTGCAGGTACAGTGTCCGCAGTACCGG
>JBATWJ010000451.1:0-1972 GCA_049672545.1 Burkholderiaceae bacterium | reverse complement strand
GGCTGGAGGCCGGCCGGTGAACCCGTCGATGCAGCGTGGCCTGCACTACGGCAGCGCCGCCAGCCTGCTGGCGCTGATCGCCTTGTGCGTGGCGTGGGAACTGGCGCTGGCGCCACTGCGCCCGGGTGGCTCGTGGATGGTGCTGAAGGTGGTGCCGCTGCTGCTGCCGCTGCGTGGCGTCCTGAAGCGCAACCTGTACACGATGCAATGGTCGTCGATGCTGATCCTGCTGTACTTCGGCGAAGGCATCGTGCGCGCCACCAGCGACGCCAACCCGACCTCGGCCGCGCTCGGCTGGCTGGAAGTAACGCTGGCCGGCCTCTATTTCTTCTGCACGATCCTGTATCTGCGGCCGCACAAGCGCGCCGCGCGCGAACTGGCACGTCAGGCTATCGACAAGGCTTCCCGATGAACGATTTTCTCGCCCAATGCCGGCAACTGGTCGGTGCTTCCCATGTGCTGACCGAGGCTGCCGACACCGCCGCCTTCCTGACCGACTGGCGGCGCCGCTACACCGGCGCCGCGCTGGCGGTGGTCAAGCCCGGCAGCGCCGACGAAGTGGCCGCCGTGGTACGTCTGTGCAGCGAGTTCCAGGTGCCGATCGTGCCGCAGGGCGGCAACACCGGGCTGGTGCTGGGCAGCGTGCCGGACGACAGCGGCCGGGCGATCGTGCTGTCGACCACGCGCCTGAACCGGGTGCGCGCGATCGATACCGTCAACAACACGATCACGGTCGAGGCCGGCTGCATCCTGCAGCAGGTGCAGGAAGCGGCCGCCGCCGCCGGCCGCCTGTTCCCGCTGTCGCTGGCGGCCGAAGGCAGCTGCACGCTGGGCGGCAATCTGGCGACCAATGCCGGCGGCACCGGTGTACTACGCTACGGCAACACGCGCGAACTGTGCCTCGGACTGGAAGTGGTGACGCCGCAGGGCGAACTGTGGAGCGGCCTGCGCGGGCTGCGCAAGGACAATACCGGCTACGATCTGCGCGACCTGTTCATCGGCGCCGAAGGCACGCTCGGCATCATCACGGCGGCGGTGCTGAAGCTGTTCCCGCAGCCGAAGGCGCGCCTGACCGCGTTGGCGGCGATGAACAGCGCCGACGACGCGCTGAAGCTGCTGACGATCGCGCAATCGCAATGCGGCGCGGCGCTGACCGGCTTCGAACTGATGTCGGAACTGTGCCTGCAACTGGTGGCCAAGCACTATCCGCAGCTGCGCCAGCCGTTCGGCCAGCCGCACCCGCAATACGTGCTGCTGGAACTGTCCGACAGCGAGTCGGAGGAACACGCGAATGCGCTGCTGGAACAGGTGATCGGCGCGGCGCTGGAACAGGAAGTGATCGTCGATGCAGTCGTCGCGCAGACGCTCGCGCAATCTCAGGCGCTGTGGCAACTGCGCGAACACATCCCGCTGGCGCAGGCGGACGAAGGCAAGAACATCAAGCACGACATTTCGGTGCCGATCTCGCGCATCGGCGAATTCGTGCGCGTCACCGACGAACTGCTGCAACGCGATTTCCCGGCGGTGCGCATGGTCACCTTCGGCCATCTCGGCGACGGCAACCTGCACTACAACGTCTCGCCGCCGGAAGGCGCCGACGGCGACGCGCTGATCGCGCAGCAGCACGACATCAACCGCGTGGTATACGACAGCGTTGACCGCTTCGGCGGTTCGATCTCGGCCGAGCACGGCGTCGGTGCGCTGAAGTACGACGAGATCCGGCGCTACAAGTCGGCAGTCGAAATCGGCCTGATGCAGGCGATCAAGCGCGCGCTTGACCCGCACGGCCTGATGAATCCCGGCAAAATCGTTTGAGCCTGCGAGGAGCTTCCATGATCCGACCGCTGCTGTTGACGCTGTTACTGGCCGCCTGCGCGCCGGCCTATGCCATCTACAAATGCGAAAGCGGCGGCAAGACCGTCTATGGCGATGCGCCCTGCCCCGGCGGCCGCACGCTCGACGTGGCACCGGC
>JBATWJ010000450.1:0-9112 GCA_049672545.1 Burkholderiaceae bacterium | reverse complement strand
GCCGTGCGGTGGTGAACAACTGGAGCCGGGTGCTGACGCCGCAGGGAGCGACGGTGGTGGCGACCGAATACCACAAGCCCGGAGAGACGAACTTTGCGCCGACGCTGACCAAGCTGAAGAACTCGGGTGCCGACAGCATCGTCATCACCAGCGATTCCAGCACGCTGTCGAACATCATCAAGCAAACCTATGAAATGGGGATGAATGACCGCAAGCGCATCGTCACCAGCGGCTTCCCGGCGGAGACCATCGTCCAGCTGGCCGGCAAGGAAGCGGCCGAGGGTGTGATGGTGCAGAACTATTTTGCGCCCCATGCGCCGCCGTCCGGCAAGGAACAGGAATTCGCTGCCTTCGCAAAGAACTACCGGGCGCGCTATCCCGGCAGCGGCCAAGGGGTAGATGCCAACGTCGCCGCCGGCTACGACGCGGTGCGGCTGGCTGCCGCCGCGGTGGTGCGCGCCGGCAGCGAGCAACCGGCCAAGATCCGCGATGCACTGAAAACCATCCAGTTCGACGGCCTGACCGGAAAGCTGCAGTTCGATGCTCAAGGACAGGCACGGCCGGGACAGTCGATTTCCCGGATCCGCGACGGCAAGCCCGAAGTCGTCGTGCAGATCAACCAATAGCCGCGCGGCGCAAGGCGGAAGCGCCTGCTCGACGCATGTGGCAAAACTGATGAGGTAGAAGCAGATGAAATACGGAATCGCTGGCAGGAAGGCCATCGTTTGCGGCGCTAGCCGCGGCCTCGGCAAGGGCTGTGCGCTCGCGCTGGCCGAAGAAGGGGTGGAGCTGACGATCAACGGGCGGGATCTGGCGGTGCTCGAGGCAGCGGCCGAAGATATCCGTGCCCGCACCGGCGCCATCGTCCATACCGCTGCGGGGGACATCACCACCGAAGAAGGCCGGCTGGCGGTGCTGGAGGTCTGTCCGTCGCCCGATATCCTGGTGACCAATGCAGGTGGCCCGCCGCCGGGAGATTTCCGCAACTGGGGGCGGGATGCCTGGATGCAGGCGCTGGATGCCAATATGCTGACGCCGATCGAACTGATCCGCAAGACCGTGGACGGCATGATCGACCGTCGCTTCGGCCGCGTCATCAACATCACCTCGAGCGGCGTCAAGCAGCCGATCGCCATTCTTGGCCTGTCGAACGGCGCGCGTACCGGATTGACCGGCTTCATCGCCGGCCTGTCGCGTGAAACCGTACGGCACAACGTCACCATCAACAATCTGCTGCCTGGCGCCTTTGATACCGACCGGCGCGCGGCGATGGTGGCGGCCGGCGCCAAGGCCAGCGGCCGCAGCCCCGAGGAAGTGCGGCGCGAACAGTGCGAGCAAAGCCCGGCCGGACGCTTCGGAACGATCGAGGAATTCGGCGCCGCCTGCGCCTTCTTCTGCAGCGCACAGGCCGGTTTCATCAGCGGCCAGAACCTATTGCTGGATGGCGGCGCCTATCCGGCCACCCTGTAGCGGCCTGGCGCGACAAGGAGCCGATCCATGAATGAAATTCTGCAGCAGCTGCTCAACGGCACCATCATCGGCAGTTCCTATGCGCTGCTGGCGGTGGGTCTGACGCTGATTTTCGGGATCATGCGCATCGTCAATTTTGCGCATGGCGAGTTTTATATGATCGGCGGCGTACTGTGCTTCTACCTGATCCAGCTGCTGCATCTGAATTACTTCGTCGCGCTGGTCCTGGCAGTGGTGCTGGCGATGGTGTTCGGCGCGGCGCTGGAGCGCTCGGTGCTGCGCTGGCTGAAAGACCAGTCGATCGATTCCACGATCATCGTCACGATCGGCCTGTCGGTGTTCATCCAGAACGTGGTGTTGCTGGCGATCGGGCCGGTGCCGAAGAGCATTCCATCGGCGTTCGGCAATGCGCCGCTGGCGTTCGGGCCGTTGACGATCACACCGGTCCAGCTGTTCGTGATGGTGGTCACGGCGCTGGTCATCGTCGCCTTCCATTTCCTGCTGCGGCATACCTATATCGGCTGGGCGATGCGCGCCACCTTTTCCGACCGGGACGCGGCGCGCCTGGTCGGCATCGACACCGATCGCATCGGCACGCTGACCTTCGTGCTTGGCTCCGGTATGGCGGCGCTGGCCGGCGCGCTGCTGGGATCGATCTACCTGGTCTATCCGTCGATGGGCGGAACGGCGGTCCTGAAGGCATTCATCATCGTGATCATGGGCGGCCTCGGCAACATCATGGGCGCGATCACCGGCGGCCTGCTGCTGGGTATCGCGGAAGGACTGGTGTCGGGATTCATTTCATCGGACTACAGCGAAGCGATCGGTTTCTTCATCGTCATCGCGGTGCTGCTGTTCAAACCGCAGGGTTTGTTCGGCCGCAAGGGACAGGTGTGACATGGGCATGTTGAAGAACGGCTTTTTCTGGTCCGCGCTCCTGGTCCTGGCGCTGGCATTCGCGCCGTCGGCGCTGCCTAACTATCAGCTGCATGCGTTGACCATGGCCGGCATTTTCGTGATGCTGACCTCGGGGTTGAACCTGATCCACGGCTACGTGGGCCGGCTGTCGCTCGGGCACACCGCGTTCTACGGACTGGGCGGATATACCGCGGCGCTGGTCGCCACCAAGCTGGGCGGCGGCCTGATGCTGACCATTCCGGCGGCGATCCTGGTTACCACCCTTTGCGGTCTCGCGCTCGGTCACATCACGCTGCGCTTCCGCGGCGCCCATTTCGTGCTGGTGACGCTGGCCTTTTCGGCCATCCTGCATCTGTTCGCCAACAATCTGGTCGACTTCACCGGCGGTCCGATGGGCCTGGCCGGGGTGGCATCGCCGCTGGTGCATCAGAACTGGGGCGCGCTGATGCTGTTCGGCTCCAAGGCCAGTTTCTACTGGCTGGTGCTGGGGTTCGACGTCCTGAGCGTCTACATCGTCTGGCGCGTGGTCCGGTCGCCGGTCGGCGACGCGATGATCGCGATCCGCGAGGACGAGCACCTGGCGGAGGCGATCGGCATCAACGAATACCGCTACTCGATGATCGCGTTCGTGCTCGGTGCGGCGATGGCCGGGGTGGCGGGCGCCGTCTATGCTCACTACGTCAGCTTCGTCAGTCCCGAAATTTTCCACTTCAACATCATGATCATGATCCTGGTGATGGTGATCCTGGGAAGCGTGGGAACCGTGGTGGGACCGATCATCGGCAGCATCCTGGTGGTGGTCCTGCTGGAGGCGCTGCGTCTGCATGAAAGCCTGCGTGAGCCGATTTTCGGCGCCATCCTGGTGCTGTCGACGCTGCTCTTTCCGCAGGGGCTGGCGCTGCTGGCAAAGCGCTTTATGCCGGCGCGGCGACCGACGGCCGTCAGTACCCCGGAGCCGGCCCCGCCGCTTCCGACTCCGGCGGCAGCGATCCCCCACGACAACCAGCCGCTGCTGCGGGTCGAAGGATTGACGGTGCGCTTCGGCGGCCTGGTCGCGGTCGACAACGTCAGCTTCGAGGTCCGGCGCGGCCAGATCGTCAGCCTGATCGGGCCGAATGGCGCGGGCAAGACCACCACGCTGAATCTGGTCACCGCCTTCATCGAGCGCAGCGGCGGGCGCATCGTATTCAACGGCGAGGAATTGCCGGCCAGGATGTCGCCGCACCAGATCGCGCAGCGCGGCATGATCCGTACCTTCCAGACCACCCGCGGTCTGTTGGGCGTAACCGTCGGCAAGGCGGTGGAAACCGGCTTCCACCGCACGCTGTCGCTGAGCTGGCCACGCATCTTCCGTGCGGCGGTGGCGACGTTGCCGGACATGCAGCTCGCGGCACGGGCCGACCGCATCCTGCGGGAGGTGGGTCTGATGCGCGACCGGGAAGAGCAGACTTCTAATCTTTCATACGGCGAGCAGCGCCTGCTGGAAGTGGCGGTGGCGCTGGCGGCCGACCCCGCGCTGCTGGTCCTGGACGAGCCGGTGGCCGGCATGAACCCGGAAGAAACGTCGCGCATGATGGCCCTGATCCGCCAGATCCGCAATCGCGGTGTCACGGTGCTGCTGGTCGAGCACGACATGAAGCTGGTGATGGGCCTGTCCGACCACATCGTGGTGCTCGACCACGGCAAATGTATCGCGGAAGGCGAGCCGGCGGCGATACAGAGCAATACCGAGGTGATCAAAGCCTATCTGGGCAGGAGTGTCGAACATGCTGCGGCTTGACGGGGTAGACGTGATGTACGGGCAGCGACAGGCACTGTTCGGCCTGTCGCTGCGGGTGGAACAGGGCGAGTTCGTCACCCTGCTGGGAGCCAACGGCGCCGGCAAGACCACCACGCTGCGCACCATTTCCGGGCTGCTGAAGCCGGCTCGCGGCAGCATCGAGTTCGAAGGCCGCACGATTTCCGGCATGCCGCCGTCGGCGATCGTCAAGCTCGGCGTTTCGCACAGCCCCGAGGGGCGCAAGGTGTGGCCGTTCATGACGGTCGAGGAAAACCTGCTGCTGGGTGGCTACGTGCACCGGCGCCAGCGGCCGCCGGAGTCGTCGGTAGGACGCATCTACGAGCTCTACCCGCGGCTGCACGAGCGGCGGCGTCAGCTGGCCGGCACGCTGAGCGGCGGCGAGCAGCAGATGCTGGCCATCGGCCGTGCGCTGATGTCGGGGCCGAAGCTGCTGATCCTCGACGAGCCCTCGCTCGGGCTGGCGCCGATCATGATCGATCGTACCGCCGACCTGATCCAGGATATTCACCGCTCCGGCATGACGATTCTGCTGGTCGAGCAGAACGCCTCGCTGGCGCTGCAGATGTCGGACCGCGCCTACGTGATCGAAACCGGCCGGCTGGCCCTGGAAGGCGACAGCGCCACCCTGTTGAAGAGCGACTATGTACAAAAATCCTATCTCGGCGTCGCATGAGGCGTCCGCCGGAGAGGCCGTCCATCGCGGCATAGGCGCGGCGCTGCGACGCAACGAGGACGCCCGTTTCCTGCGCGGGCGCGGTCAGTATCTGGGCGACCTGAGCTTCGCCGGGACGCAGGAAGTCGCCTTCCTGCGCAGTCCGGTGGCCCATGCGCGCATCGGCGCCATCGATATTCCGTCGGAACACCGTTCCGCCGTCTTCACCGCCGCCGACCTGGCGGACGTGCGGCCGATCGTCGCGCTTTCCGCCGCTATTGGCTACCGCGCGTCGAACCACCATCCGCTGGCGCAGGACAAGGTGCGGTTCGTCGGCGAGCCGGTAGCGATGTGCGTGGCGCCGACCCGCGCGCAGGCCGAGGACCTGGCGCAACAACTGATGGTGGAGTTCGACGAACTGCCGCCGGTGGTCGACATGAACCGGGCGCTGGACGAGGATGCGCCGCGCGTGCACGACGACTGGCCGAGCAACTTGGCGCTGGAGAGCTTCATCCGCCACGGCGACCTCGACCAGGCGCGGCGGCAGGCGGCGGTCAGCGTCACCCGCGAATATCGCCTGAACCGGCATGCGTCGGTGCCGCTGGAAGGGCGCGGCGTGCTGGCCTATTTCGACAGCCGGCTGGATGAGCTGGTGGTGTACACGTCGACCCAGTTTCCGCACGTGGTGCGCACCATGCTGGCCGAATGCCTGGGCATCGCCGAGCGCCGGCTGCGGGTGGTGGCGCCGGACGTCGGCGGCGGCTTCGGCGTCAAGAGCAACCTCCATCCGGAAGAACTGTGCGTGGCGGCGCTGGCGCTGAAGCTGGGCCATCCGGTGCGCTGGCTGGAGGATCGGCGCGAACACCTGCTGGCGTCGCAGCATGCGCGCGAGCACGAGTACCGGATCACTGCCCACGCTGCCGCCGACGGCCGGCTGCTGGCGCTGGAAGCCGAGGTGCGGGTCGACGCCGGCGCCTATTCGGTGTGGCCGTGGACGTCGACGATGGAAGCCGGCATGGCGGCCGGCATGATCCCCGGTCCCTACGATGTGCCGGTGTATCACGCGCGGGTGCTGACGATTGCCAGCAACAAGTCGACGCTCGGCCCGTACCGCGGTGTCGGCCGCACCGGCGCCTGTCTGGCGATCGAGCGCACGGTCGACGAACTGGCACGTGCGCTGGGACGCGAGCCGCACGACTTGCGGATGCAGAACGCGATCCGCTCGGCGCAGATGCCTTACCGCAGCGCGACCGGCAAGCTGTACGACTCGGGCGACTATGCGGAATGCGTGCGGCTGGCGGCCGCCGCGATCGGAGTGGAAAGGATTCGCGAGCGGCAGCGTGCCGCCGGCGACGACGGCCGCCGCATCGGCGTTGGCTTCGCCAGCTACACCGAACAGACCGCGCATGGTACCGAGGAATGGGTGGCGCGCGGGTTGCCGGTCAACTTCGGCTTCGAAACCGCGACCGCGCGCCTGATGCCGGACGGCGACCTGGTGCTCGAGGTCGGCATCCAGAACCATGGCCAGGGGCTGGAAACCACGCTGGCGCAGATCGCCGCCGAAGAGCTTGGGGTCGACCCGACCCGGGTTGCGGTGCGGCACGGCGACAGCTCGTTGTCGCCGTTCGGCATGGGCACGCTGGCGTCGCGCAGCATGGTAATGGCCGGCGGCGCGGTGGCGCGCGCCTGCCGCCTGCTGAAGGTGCGGATCGCGCGGATCGGCGCCCATCTGCTGGGCGTGCCGGAGAGCGAGGTGACGGTGCGCGATGCGGCCGTCTGTACGCCGGACCGGCAAATTCCGTTCGCGGCGGTGGCGCGCGCTTCCAGCGTGCATCCAGAGCAATTACCGGAAGGCGAAGAGCCGGTGCTGCACGCGACCGCGACCTATCAGCCGAGCGCTTCGACGGGTGCGTTTTCCTACGGCACGCATGCGGTGCAGGTTGCGGTGGACGTCGAGCGCGGCGCGGTCGAGCTGCTGGACTATGTGGTCGTCCACGACTGCGGCACGGTCGTCAATCCGATGATCGTCGAGGGTCAGCTGGTCGGCGGCGTCGCGCAGGGCATCGGCACCGCGCTGTACGAGGAAATCCCGTATGACGACCAGGGCCAGCCGCTGGCGTCCACCTTCATGGACTACCTGCTGCCGGGGCCGACCGAAATTCCGCCGATACGCCTGGTCCACATGAACACGCCGTCGCCGCATACCGCCTACGGCATCAAGGGCATGGGCGAAGGCGGCGCGATCGCACCGCCGGCGGCGATACTGAACGCGATCACCGATGCGCTGCGCCCGCTCGGGGTGGAGATCAACGAAACCCCGGCCACGCCGCGCCGCGTGCGCGAAGCGATCCGGCAAGCGCAGGGGGCGTCATGAAGCCGGCCCCGTTCGAATTCGTCCAGCCCCGCACCGTCGAAGACGCGGTGCGCGCCCTGGCCGGCTGCGATGGCGTGGCGCGCGTGATGGCCGGCGGCCAGTCGCTGGTGCCGATGCTGAACCTGCGGCTGGCACCGCTGGAACGGGTGGTCGACGTGTCGCGCATCGAGCAGCTGCGCGCGGTCGAGGATCGGCCGGACGCGGTGCTGTTGGGTGCCTGCGTGACCCATGCCGCCATCGAGGATGGCCGCACGCCCGATCCGACCCCGGTCGGCCTGTTGCGGCGGATCGCCGGCGGCATCGCCTATCGTGCGGTGCGCAACCGCGGCACCATAGGCGGCAGCGTGGCGCTGGCAGACCCGTCCGCCGATTGGGTCACGACGATGATCGCGCTGGATGCGCGTATCGAGGCGATCGGGCCGGATGGCCGACGCTCGATCCCCGCCGCCGAATTCATCCATGGAGCCTACATGACCGCGCTGGCCGACGACGAACTGCTGTACGCACTGACCCTGCCGCGCTATTCGGCCGCGGCGCACTTCGGCCACTACAAGATGTGCCGCAAGACCGGCGAGTACGCCAGTTCGCTGGCGCTGGCGGCGCATGATCCGCAGCGCGGCTACAGCCGCGTCGTGCTCGGGGCCACCGGTGGGGCACCGCTGCAACTGGCCCGTACCGCAGCGCTGCTGGCAACCGGCGAGCGCTGGAGCGACGCGCTGCGCGATCGAGTGGTGCAGGCGTTCGAAGAAGACAGTGCAGCGCGGCGATTCGACGGCTACGAGCAAGACATCCATCGAGCCAGCGTGATCGCCGCCGTCCAGGAGGCGTTGCAGCAATGATCCAGATTACCTTGACGGTCAACGGGCGCACAGTGGCGGCGACGGTGGAGCCGCGCACTTCGCTGGCGGATTTCCTGCGCGAGCATTGCCGCCTCACCGGCACCCACCTCGGCTGCGAGCATGGCGTGTGCGGTGCCTGCACGATCGAGTTGAACGGGCAGATCGTGCGCGCCTGCATCACCCTGGCGGTTTCCTGCGACGGCCAGCAAGTGCGTTCGATCGAGGGCTTCGACGACGATCCGCAGATGGAAGTGGTGCGGGCGGCATTTCATGCCGAGCACGGCTTGCAGTGCGGCTTCTGCACCCCGGGGATGCTGATCTCGGCGCGTGACATGCTGCGGCGGCATCCGCAGCTCTCGGAGCAGCGCGTGCGCGTCGAAATGAGCGGCAACCTGTGCCGCTGCACCGGTTATGCCGGCATCGTGCGTGCATGTCGGTCGGCCGCCGCCACCCTGTCCGCGCCTGCGGACGCTCCTGCCGAGCAGGGAGAATAGGAATGGAAATCAAGCAAACTTTTCGCGTCCGGCACAGTCCGGACATCGTCTGGAACGCGCTGGCGGATGCGCCGTTCGCGATCCAGTGCTTGCCGGGTGCGGAACTGGACGACTCCGTCGACGGCAAGCACTATAAGGGCCGGATGAAGGTCAAGCTGGGGCCGCTGTCGGCCGCGTTCGCCGGCGAAGCGGTGGTCGAACGCGACGCCGATGCGCGCACCGGCACGGTCGACTGGACCGGCGTCGACGGCCGCAGCAATTCCCGCGCCAAGGCCCGCATGACCTATGCGGTGCAGCCGGCGGACGGCGACGCCAGCGATGTGCAGATCCAGGCCGATATCGTCCTGACCGGAGCGCTGGCCCAGTTCGCGCGCGGCAATATCGTGCAGGATATCGCCGCGCGCCTGACCGCGGTATTCGCCGAGAATCTTCAGAACCGCCTGAACGCCAGCGCGGCTAGCTCGCAAACGGTTGCCGACGGCACACCGGCCGCGCCTGCCGAAGCGCCGCCGCTGCAGACCGTCGCACTGCGTCCGATGGCCCTGATCTGGGCCGCGTTGCGGG
>JBATWJ010000449.1:0-1907 GCA_049672545.1 Burkholderiaceae bacterium | reverse complement strand
GCGCCGGACTGGGACGCGCTGCAGGTCGACGAACGCTACCGTGGCGCGCGCCGGCTGCTGGAGACGCTCGACGACGCGCTCGCGCAGAAATAGATACAGGCTGGTGTATTTTTGAAGCCGCAGGAATTTCCTGCGGGAATTGCACTATTTTTAGGCATACTCCCTGTTTTTTTGGAATTGAGCCGTATGCGTACTTGGATGGCATTGCCGGGGCGAGGGTGAGCCATGGCTGACCAACCCGCCGCCGATCCGCGCGCCGAGGTGCTGGCGACCGTGGCCAAGCTGCCGCACCTGCCCGGCGTGTATCGCTATTTCGACGCCGACGACAGGGTCTTGTACGTCGGCAAGGCGCGCGACCTGAAAAAGCGCGTGTCGAGCTATTTCCAGAAAACCCTGACCAGCCCGCGCATCGCGATGATGGTCGAGCGCATCACGCGGTTGGAAACCACCGTCACGCGCAGCGAAGCCGAAGCGTTGATCCTGGAAAACAACCTGATCAAGGCGCTGCAGCCACGCTTCAACATCCTGTTCCGCGACGACAAGTCGTACCCGTACCTGAAGCTGTCCGATCACGCATTCCCGCGCATGGCGTACTACCGTGGCGCGGTCGACCGCAAGAATCAGTATTTCGGCCCGTTCCCGAGCGCCTGGGCGGTCAAGGAATCGATGCAGATCCTGCAGAAGGTGTTCCTGCTGCGCACCTGCGAAGACAGCGTGTTCGCCAACCGTACCCGGCCCTGCCTGCTGCACCAGATCAACCGCTGCAGCGCGCCGTGCGTGAATCTGATCAGCCGCGACGATTACGCCACCGACGTCGATAATGCCGGCAAGTTCCTGCGCGGACGCCAGACCGAGGTGCTGCAGGAGCTGGAGCGCAAGATGCACGCGCTGGCGGCCGAGCTGAAGTTCGAGCAGGCGGCGGCGGTGCGCAACCAGATCAGCGCGCTGTCGCGCGTCCTGCACCAGCAGAGCATGGAAACCGCTGGCGACACCGACATCGACATCATCGCGGTGGCGGTGCAGGGCGGACGCGCCTGCGTCAACCTGGCGATGGTGCGCGGCGGCCGCCACCTGGGCGACCGTGCCTGGTACCCGGCGCATCTGGACCAGGCGGTCGCCAGCACCGAGGAGGCGCTGCAGGCCGAAGTGCTGAAGGCCTTCCTGGCACAGCACTACATCGACAAGTTCATTCCCGGCACCCTGATCGTCAATGTCGACTTCAACGAGCCGGCGCTGATGCTGGCGCTGGCCGAACAGTGCGGCCACCGGGTCCACCTGGTGTTCCAGCCACAGGAGCAGCGCCGCCGCTGGCTGGAGATGGCGCAGAGGGGCGCCGAGATCGCGCTGGCGCGGCTGCTGTCGGAGCAGGGCTCGCAGCAGTCGCGCACGCGCGCGCTGGCCGACACCCTGGGGCTGGAAATCGAGGACCTCGGCAACCTGCGCATCGAATGCTTCGACATCAGCCACACCCAGGGCGAGGCGACGCAGGCGTCGTGCGTGGTGTTCCACCACCACGCGATGCAGAATGGCGAATACCGGCGCTACAACATCGGCGGCATCACGCCAGGCGACGACTATGCGGCGATGCGGCAGGTGCTGATGCGCCGCTATGAAAAAGTTGCCAACGGTGACGGCGTGATGCCCGACATCGTGCTGATCGACGGCGGCCGTGGCCAGGTCGAGATCGCGCGCCAGGTATTGGCCGAGCTGGGCCTGGACATCGGCCTGATCGTCGGCGTCGCCAAGGGCGAGGGCCGCAAGGTCGGACTGGAAACGCTGGTGTTCGCCGACGGCCGCCCGCCGCGCGAACTGGGCAAGGAATCGGCGGCGCTGATGCTGATCGCGCAGATCCGCGACGAGGCGCACCGCTTCGCGATCACCGGCATGCGCGCGCGCCGTGCCAAGGC
>JBATWJ010000448.1:0-4598 GCA_049672545.1 Burkholderiaceae bacterium | reverse complement strand
GGTGGTGGCGATGGTCGGCGACGGCATCAACGACGCGCCAGCGCTGGCGGCGGCCAATATCGGCATCGCGGTCGCTTCCGGCACCGACGTCGCGATGCACGCGGCCGGCATCACGCTGATGCGCGGCGATCCGCGGCTGGTGGCGGACGCGATCGACGTATCGCACCGCACCTGGCGCAAGATCCGGCAAAACCTCGGCTGGGCCTTCGCCTACAACATCATCGGCATTCCGCTGGCCGCGCTCGGCTATCTGAATCCGGTGCTGGCCGGCGCGGCGATGGCGGCTTCCAGCGTCAGCGTGGTGACCAACGCGCTGCTGCTGCGGCGCTGGCAGCCGCACAACGATTCGGGAGAACGGACATGAACATCGGACAGGCGGCGGCCGCCTCGGGCGTGACGGCGAAGATGATCCGCTACTACGAAAGCATCGGCCTGATAGTGCCGGCCGCGCGCAGCGACGCCGGCTACCGCCGCTACGGCGACCGGGACGTGCAGACGCTGCGCTTCATCAAGCGCTCGCGCGACCTCGGGTTTTCGGTGGCGCGCATCGAATCGCTGCTGGCGCTGTGGTCCGACCGCACGCGCCACAGTGCCGACGTCAAGCAGTTGGCGCGCCAGTACATCGGCGAGCTGGAACAGGACATCGCCAAGCTGCAATCGATCCGCGACGAGCTGCAGCGGCTGACCGATTGCTGCCATGGCGACGAGCGGCCGGACTGCCCGATCCTGGAGGATCTGGCCAGCCACGCCGAACCGGCGAAACGCGCTCAGGAATAGCGGCGCGAGACCGACTCCGCCACGCACACCGGCTTGTCGCCGCCCTCGCGCTCCATCGTCACTTCCCATACCATCTGGGCGCCACCGGGGATGTCTTCCACCGACAGCAGCTTCATGCGCCCGCGCACGCGGCTGCCAACCGGCACCGGCGCCGGAAAGCGCACCTTGTTGAGACCGTAGTTGACGCCCATCCTGACGTCGCGCATGACGATCGCGCTTTCCATCATCATCGGCAGCAGCGACAGCGTCAGGAAGCCGTGTGCGACCGGCGCGCCGAACGGCGATTCGCGCTTGCTGCGCTCGACGTCGACATGGATCCACTGATGGTCGCCGGTGGCGTCGGCGAACAGGTTAATGCGTTCCTGGGTGATCTCGATCCAGTCGGTGACCGCCACTTCCTGGCCGACCAGGTCCTTCAATGCCGCCAGCGATTCGATTTCGCGCATGATGCCTCCAGATTCTCGTGTGCTTGTCGGGTCAGGCCGGCCGGCGGCCGAACATGCCCAGGCTTTTCATCGTGCAGACCAGTTCGCCGTGCTGATTTTGCGCGCGCCACTCGGTGACCACCACGCCGCGGTCCGGCTTGCTGGTCGAGGGCCGCGATTCCAGCGTCGTCAGGCTGACGTGCAGCGTATCGCCCGGGCGCACCGGCTTCAGCCAGCGCAGTTCCTCGATGCCGGGCGAGCCCATGCTGGACGATTCGCGCGCAAAGCCGTCGACCATCAGCCGCATCATGGTGGCGGCGGTATGCCAGCCGCTGGCGATGATGCCGCCGAAGATCGATTTCGCCGCCGCCTCGCGGTCGACGTGGAATGGTTGCGGATCGAACTGGGTGGCGAAGTCGATGATCTCCTGCTCGGTCAGCGTGCGCGAACCGAGGTCAAGAGCTTTCCCGACCGGAAAATCCTCGAAATACCATTTGATTTGTGACATGGCGCTCCTTTCGGCAGCGATATTGCGCGGACATGGCATGCGCTTCCCGCCGCGAAGCGGAAAGCGCTGTGTTGCAGGGACGAGGCTTCGCCTGGTCGTCAGGCAGCGTCACGGAAACCCGGCTGCGCCGCGAAGCGCGCCAGGTGATGATCGGTGTCGCCGAGCGTCAGTTCGATCATCGTCAGACGCTTGAAGTAATGCGCCGCCGGCAGTTCGTTGGTCACGCCCATGCCGCCGTGCAGCTGCACCGCCTGCTGGCCGACGAACTTCGCGGCCTGGCCGATCTTCGCCTTGGCCGCCGACACGGTGCGGCGTCGTTCCTCGGCATCCGCCGACGCCACCTTGACCGCCGCCAGCGTCGCCAGCGAGCGCGCCTGCTCCATCTGCATGAACATATCGGCCATGCGGTGCTGCAGCGCCTGGAACTTGCCGATCGGCACGCCGAACTGCTGGCGCGTCTTCAGGTATTCCAGCGTCGCCGCGTTCAGCGCTTCCATCAGCCCGATCGCCTCCGCGCACAGCAGCGTGGCACCGTAGTCGGCGCACGCGTCCAGCTGCTCCCAGCCGGCGCCAGCCTGGCCCAGCAACGCCGAAGCCGGCAGCTGCACGTTGTCCAGCGTGATGTCGGCGGCGCGCTGGCCGTCGAGGGTACGATAGTCGCGCCGCGTCACGCCTGCGGCATCAGCCGGCACCACAAACAGCGAAATGCCGGCATGCTCGCGCTGGCCGCCACTGCTGCGCGCCGAGACGATCAGGGCGCCAGCCTGGGCGCCGTGGATCACCACGGTTTTGGTGCCATTGAGGACATAGCCGCCATCCCTGGCCTCGGCCTTGGTGGCGATGTCGGACAGGTCGTGGCGCGACTGCTTCTCGCCCAGTGCGCAAGCCAGCTTCAGCCGGCCGGCGGCGACCTGCTCCAGCAAATTATCGTGGCCGCCAGCGCGCTTCAGGAATTCGGCGCCGAATGCGGTCGCCCAGTACGGCTCGACCACCAGGCCGCGCCCCAGTTCCTGCATCACCACCAGCATGTCGACCGCGGAGCCGTCGAATCCGCCCTGCGCTTCCGGCACCGGCAGCGCGGTCAGGCCCAGTTCGGTCAGCGCCGCCCAGGCGGCGTCGGACACGCCGGTGTCCGAATAGACGATCTTGCTGCGCTCTTCGAAGTCGTAGTCCTTGGCTGCCCAGCGCCGCAGCGCGTCGGCGAATTGCTGCTGTTCCTGCGTGAAATTGAAATCCATTGCCGCCTCCTCACAGACCCAGGATCATCTGGGTGATGATGTTCTTTTGAATTTCGTTGGAACCGCCGTAGATCGAGGTCTTGCGGTAGTTGAAGTAATAGGCCGCCAGCGGCGCCGCGTCATCGTCCTGCGTGACGCTGTGCGCGTGCTCGCCTTCCAGGAAACCCTTGTCGAACGGCAGCCCGTAGGGGCCGACCGCTTCCAGCATCAGCTCGGTCAGCATCTGCTGCACTTCGGTACCCTTGACCTTCAGCAGCGACGCCTCCGGGCCCGGTCCGCGCTTGCTGCCTTCCTGCGACACCACGCGCAGCACCGTCACTTCCAGTGCCATCAATTCGATTTCGAGGGTGGCGACCTTGGCCGCGAATACCGGGTCTTCCAGCAGCGGCTTGCCGTTCTTCGACTGCTGGTTGGCGATCCGCTTCAGGAACTGCAGTTCGCGCTTCGAGCGCCCGACTGCGGCGATGCCGGTGCGCTCGTGGCCGAGCAGATACTTGGCGTAGGTCCAGCCCTTGTTTTCCTCGCCGATACGGTTCGCCACCGGCACCTTGACGTTGTCGAAGAACACTTCGTTCACTTCATGCTCTTCGTCCAGCATGATGATCGGCCGCACCGTGATACCGGGCGTGTGCATGTCGATCAGCAGGAACGAAATGCCTTCCTGCTTGCGCACGTTGGGATCGGTGCGCACCAAGCAGAAGATCATGTCGGCGTGCTGGCCGAGCGTAGTCCAGGTCTTCTGGCCGTTGACCAGGTAATAGTCGCCATCGGGGTCCTTGACCAGTTCGGCGCGCGTCTTCAAGGACGCCAGATCGGAGCCGGAGCCAGGCTCCGAATAGCCCTGGCACCACCAGTCGTCGCAGTTCAGGATGCGCGGCAGGTAATACTTCTTTTGTGCCTCGTTGCCGAACGCCATGATGACCGGCGCCACCATCGCGACGCCGAACGGCAGAATCGGCGGCGTGCCGGCGCGTGCACACTCTTCTTCCCAGATATGGCGCTGCACCGCCGACCAACCGGTACCGCCGTATTCGACCGGCCAGCCGGGCGCGACCCAGCCCTGCTTGGCCAGCGTCTTGTGCCAGCGCACGATGTCGTCCTTCGACAAGCGCTTGTGGTTCTGCACCTTGTGCTGCAGGTCGGCCGGCAGATTTTCCTGCAGATAGGCGCGCACCTGGTCGCGGAAGGCCAGGTCTTCCGCGGTGTAATTCAAATCCATGCTGTCTCCTTGTCGGGTCAGTAGAGTCAATAAATAGCACGACCGTTCAAAAAGATTATACAAGGGAATCCAGCCGCGCAGCATGCCCGCATGAGCGGCAAAGAACACATTTTTGGGGGAGATTTGCGAAAGGATGGGCGAGCGGAAATCGACCGCCACCGCGATACCGGACGACAGCAAGCTACTGCAGCGGCTGCTTGAGGATCGGCGCCAGCGGCAACGGCAACACGTCAATGCCCTCCTCTTCCAATTCGCGCCGCTCCTGTTCGGAGGCGACGCCGCGGATGCCGCGCGGCGCGGCTTCGTCGTAATGGATGCGGCGCGCTTCTTCGGCGAAACGGTCGCCGACGTCTTCGGTCTGCTCGATCAACTGGCGCACCAGCGCCAGCATCCGCGCCTGGAGGCCGGCGGCGGCTTCGGCGCCATCCGGC